>NZ_QYZY01000352.1:0-8460 GCF_003838035.1 Desulfonatronospira sp. MSAO_Bac3
AAGATTTTTTGGGCACGGGCAACTTCGTTGCACACCCCGGTGAAACCCGCTGCACTGACCCAGCACTCACTTTTCCATTTGTTTGCTTGTGATGAAACCGAAATTATTAAAGTGAGTGCTGGGTGTTTCACGGGGCGAGCGGGCGGCTCTGCCGCTCACGGTTGGGGAGTACGCTTCAAGTCTATTCTCGATGGCGATTGCTGGCATCCCCTGAATGGATACGTTATCTTTGTATAAAGAGGATGATCTTGACTGTCCCCCATGAATTATGTTCAGTATTCCCTATTCCCTATATGTATATAATAAGTGCCAGTCTGAGCACCCCAGTCTCTTAAAATATGTCCAGGTCAACAGTGGAAAACCGCATCCGGGCAGTGTCAGCCATGAGCAGGTTCCCTCGCAGGATAGGACTTACGCCGGTCATAATCCTGACGAGTTCGCCGGCCTGAAGGGATGCAGCAAATGAAGCCACAGGGGCCAAAACTCCTTGTTCATCCTCCACAGAGTTGGCTGCCTTACCCATGAACTCTCCAATCCCAGATTCACCCGGCCATGTGGTGCATACCAGAGCGTGCCACCCGGCAATTCCAGCTGAGACCAGGGGCAAGTCAGCAATTCTGGCCATTTCCAACAGTTCCTGGCGGTAATCTGCACCACCCAGGCAGTCTGCTACGGCCTGAACAGAATCCAGCAGATCAAACCTGACGAAATCCTCAACAGCCACAACTTCCACCAACGGATTGATGGCGAGGGCTCTTTGCCTGGCCGCCAGGGCCTTGGATTGTCCCAGGGTTTCGGATGTGGCCAGAATCTGCCGGTTGCAGTTGCTCTCTTCAAATACATCCGGATCGCAGGCTACAATTTTACCCACTCCCATGCGCACCAGGTATTCACAGAGATTGCCACCCAGCCCTCCGCACCCGACTAAAAGTACTGCCGATCTGGCCAGGCTGATCTGATCCGTTAAACTCAGGGCGTGGTTGTTCCTCTGATAGCGCAACGGGATTTCCCCTGCCTCCATGGCCAGCAGAACCTCTTCCTGGACTATGTTACCTGATTTGTGTGCACGGTTGAATATTTCCCGGTCTGAAATATAAGTTTGTATTGGCTGCTGGATCATATTACTTACATAACTCATTGTATTCGTGAATTTCTATTGAATATAATATACAAAATTTACAGCTTATTTGTAGATTCAATTGACTGTTTGAAGATCTGTTTACTTTGATTTATAAATAAGTATAGTTGTAAAAATATTTCTTATGTCCATTTTTTCATCCACCACAAATATAAGGACACAAAGATACTGAATCCCTGTCCGAAAGCCTGGTTTTCAAGTTAGCTAGTTTACCGTTAACAAAAGCGAGCATGACCTGATCCTCACTAAGCCCTAAGTACTTCAAAAGATCTGCCAGGGTGGAATCACTGGACACTTGAAAGTATTCAGGATTATCTGGTGCATATTTTTCCAGAATTGATTCCAGGTTCAATTTTATAGTGATGGATTTTGCATGAAAGCAGGGTTCGTAAATTGCATTATTTGACTTGTTTTTTTTCATATAACCTAGTCCAGAATAAGGTCTTGCAGAATTCTTTTGGTCGGATGTCTTTTTAGAGTAATGGCTTGCAAAAAGTCAGTTTGTCAAGCTTAAAAGACAGCAGTCTAAATAAATAATTTATAAAAGTTAAAAAGTTACAATGACAATCTTAAATGTTTAACAATATTTATTGGCTATTTGCAGTTACATCTTGCTAGTTCTTATTCAATTGTGTAGGATGTTATACAAAAAATATCGCTGTCATGATATTAGGGAGGCCCAATGCTTTTTAAATTCTTCACCTTGCAGGTACGAATTATATCTCGAGCAAGAATATCTGACGAGTCATACCGGGGCAAGGGCTGGTGAGCAGATGAAAGCGAAGCATCAGGCAGAAGACTCAATTCTGTACACGCGATGACCAAAGCCTGCGCACCTTGCGTTTCCAGGCTGGATACGGAACTTTCAAACACAGGAAAGGCCAGGTCCATTGCCCCTTTTTTGATATCCTTGATAAGAACCATAACCCTGTCCTGGCAGGCCGTCTCAGGGTAGACCACCCTCACCCCGGACGCAGCAAAAGCCTGTTGGTATAGGCCTGTAAGGATCAGTGCAGTGGAACCCAGAATGCCCACCTTGTCTATCCCAGGCTGTTGTCGCAGAACTTCCTGTACTGTAATTTCAATCAGGTTGAGCATCGGAATGGACACTGCACCCTGGATATCCTGAAAGTAGTAATGGGAGGTATTGCAGGGCATGGCTAGAAAGTCAGCGCCCCAGGCTTCCAAACATCTGGCCATGTCCTGCAATTCCGGCACAGGACTCTCCCCTGCACCATCGATAAGCGCCTTGATCCGCGAAGGAACTTTGGGATTGTTGTCCACAATACAGCGGATATGATCAGCATCGTCCAAAGCCGGAGTCAAACGGATCACACGGGACATCAGGTCCACAGTGGCTTCTGGTCCCATTCCGCCGATGATGCCGACGATCTTTTCCTGGTTTACATCTTGCATATTATTGTTAAGATAACCATTCAGAGGGGTGCCGGATACGGGTCTGCGGCGATATTGCCAGAAATCACAATTGACGCCTTCCTGAACGGCAACGCCTTGATCATCTTCGAACTCAGGTATCGACTCATCAATGCTTCATTCCACCGTTAGCCAGCCAATCCAAACTCAATCTATACAGCGTTCCCTTGCTGGGCACACCTTTCTCATCCCAGCCCATCATAGCATAGTACAGGTCCACGGCCTGTTGAAAGGAATCCGGAGAAATGGCCTCACCCTTGAGTACACCGTCGGGCAGGGGTTCGAACATCCGCCGGAAGAGCTTATCGTCCTTGCTGTCCATTCCCTGGCGGACATTGAACATCCTGGCCAGGACTATGGAGCGCTCGGCCACAAGCATCAGTTCATGCACACTGGTTTGCCAGCCGGTTATGGCTTCCACGGCTTCACATAATTTGTCATAGGTCATGGAAAACAAGGGAGCCACAACAAAGTTGCACAGCCCCAGGGTATTGTTCATGGCCCAGGTCTTTTCCCCGGCAATAAAGTAGCGCACCTTTTCCGGACCGGTGTCCAGGGCCTGAGGCGCAACGAAGATGCCCAGCGGATTAACCAGCTTCACCCCTTCGCCCTGAAAGGGAACCTCGTGAGGGGCCTCGATATGATCAGCACCTGTCGGCGACAGGGCAAAGCCCAGACCGACGCCTGTCTTTCCCCTTGGATCATGAAAGGCCGGCTCCTGTCCCTTGACATGAAAAGCATACTCTTCAGCACCTCTGCCAATGGCTGCAGCAGCCCTTTTTACACCCTGGGACAAAATGTCGCCGATGCCCTCCCGGGCACCGATCTTTTCAATGAGATCCAGCATGCCTTGTGCGTCATCGAACTTAAGCTCTGTACCTCCCAGATCACCGGCGGACAAAATGCCCTTTTCCGCCAGTTCCATGGCGAAAGACACCACAGCCCCGGTACCCACTGTATCCAGGCCCAGTGCATTGCAGCGCTCATGTCCCTTGCAGACCGCATTCAGGTCTCCCACCCCGCACATGGAGCCCAGTGCGGCCAGGGTTTCATATTCCGGTCCCCCATACCGTTTTTCTTCTGTGTTGTTCACCCTGCGTTTGCAGGCAACAGCGCATTTATAACAGGTATGAGTGCCTTTGCTGACTTTCTCATATCCTTCCCAACCCAGGCTGGAAGCATCCTCAAACTGGCAGTCCCTCCAGTTACGGGTAGGCAGGATACCCGAATTCTGCTGGGCCATTAGATGCTGCACCGTTCCGAACTTGCGCATGTTAATGCTTGGCATATGCTCTGCAATCCTTTTGCGATGCCATTTGCTGATCTCGTCCAGCTTATCCGGGTCAGCCAGGGACATGTTTGCCGAGTCTCCACGCACGGCCACTGCTTTTAGATTTTTAGATCCCATGACCGCTCCCATGCCGCATCTTCCGTTGGCATGAGCCAGTTCATTGATTATACAGGCCAGCCGGACCATGTTCTCGCCGGCCGGACCGATGGAGGCAATACGGATTTTCTTTTCCCCCAGCTCATTCTTTATTGTGTCCAGTGTGGGGGCGTTTTCCTTGCCCCAGATATGAGCGGCGTCGCGCAGTTCAACCTGACCATTATTGATCCACAGGTATACAGGCTGGGGAGATTTTCCCTTTAATACCACCGCATCAAAGCCGGCATGCTTGAGTGCCGGTCCCAAATAACCAGCCGCCTCGGACTCTCCAAAGCCGCCGGTTAAAGGATTCATGGCTGCAACTGTATAGCGGTTGAAGCCGGATATTCCGCTGCCGCAAAGTACCGATGCCGCAAATACCAGAACATTGTCCGGCCCCAAGGGATCAGCCTTCGGCGGAATTTCCTTGAGCATATACCAGGATGCAAGGGACCCGCCGCCCCAGTAGGTGCGGTACCAGGCCTCATCACGCTCATCCACGGACCAGGTCTGGTTGGTCAGATCCACGACCAGTATTTTTCCGTTGTAACCAAAGGGCATTTGAAGACTCCTTTAATGGTTTTGTCAATTAAGAAAAGTCATAGTTTTAAGGTTTTTAGCAATAATAAAAATGGCTGGCTTGAAATGGCAGTCAGGGCCTCCAGCCTCGCAGTCTGGGAAATTATTAACCTTCTACCTGCATTAATTATCTTTCCTGAATGTCGGCATATAGGCATACAGCGCGGGGGAGCCACCGGTATGCAGGAACAGGACATTGCTGCCCCGTGGAAAATGTCCGGAACGGACCAGATCCAGGAGTCCGGCAGCTGCTTTACCCGAGTAGACCGGGTCAAGTAAGATAGCTTCATGCTTAGCAAAGAGGCGAACCGCCTCGACCATGGAGTCCGTGGGAAGGGAGTAGCCGGGGCCGACATACTGGTCGTAGCAGACGACCGCCTCCCTTGGGATGGACATCTTCATTTCCAGCTTTTGTGCAGTCTCCTCAGCAAGGTTGTAAACAATGCCTTCCTGGACATCCTTGGGTCTGGAGACGTTGATTCCGCTGACCGGAATATTTGCATTCGTGCCGATCATGCCTGCAACCATGCCGGCATGCGTACCTGCGCTGCCTGAGGGCACGACGATGTGGTCGATGTCCTGGTGCCCTGCATTCAACTGGTTCATGATCTCTTCTGCGCAAGCCACATAGCCTAGGGCGCCTATGGGATTGGACGCTCCTCCGGGGACGATATAGGGTTTTTTGCCATGGGACTTCAATTCATCCCCTTTTTTGCGCATTTCGGCCATCATGTCCGAACCGCCGGGAACAACCGAGATGCTATTCACATCCAGCAGATGGAACAAAAAATTGTTTCCATTGTTTTCAGGATGATAAGTTCCCTTAACCCTCTCTTCCAGTATCAGGTGACAATCCAGATTTTCCTTGCAGCACCAGGAGGCCGTCAGCCTGCAGTGGTTGGACTGGACCGCCCCGCAGGTAATTATCGTATCCGCTCCCTGCTCCAAAGCATCGGCCAGGCAGAATTCCAGTTTGCGGGTCTTGTTTCCCCCTCCAGCCCCTGGAAGCAGATCATCGCGCTTGACAAACAGATTGACCTCCATCCCCAGGAAAGTGCTCAGGTTTTCCATAAACTCGATGGGTGTTGCTTCCTCCAGGTAAGCACGACGGGGATATCTGGTAAAATTCATGATAGTCTCTCCTGTTTTGCAAATGTTTAAGGTTGCAGTTACAATCAGTCGCGTGGACCGTAAGATTTATTCGAGCTACAGATAACTCTTTGACTTTTCTGTTCCCTGTCATCTGTTTTGGCAGTTCAACACTCGAAAACTGCCTCAATCTCAATATCCGCGCCCAGTGGAAGGGCCGCTACCTGAAAGGCCGTCCTTGCGGGATAGGGCTCCTTGAAAAACTGGGCGTAAACCTGATTTACGGCCTGAAAATCGGCCATGTTGGTCAGAAACACCGTAACCTTGATCGCCCGATCCAGGCTCGTGCCACCGGCCTCGGCAATGTTTTGAAGATTTCGCAGGCATTGTTCAGCCCGGACCTGGATGGAACCCTGGAGCATATCTCCTGTTTCCGGATCCAGGGGCAACTGGCCTGAGGTAAAGAGCAACGATCCTAAAGCTACTGCCTGGGAATAGGGTCCTACTGCTTGAGGAGCCTTGCTGGTGTGAATAACGGTTTTTGACATGCGATTCTCCAATGATGGTTAAGTTAAATTATCAAGTTGAGGTTCAGTACCCCAGGATAGTTGGCAGCCACAGCACGGTTTGAGGAAAAAAGACCATTAAGATGATCATACCTATGGTAACAGCACAAAATGGCAGGGCCTTCCAGGATATTTCTTCAAGAGTGACATTGGCGATACCTGAGGCAATGAACATATTTTCCCCCAGAGGAGGTGTGGAAAAACCCACACCGCAGCAAGCGACCAGAATGACGCCGAAGTGAATAGGGTCTACTCCCAGAATGGTCATAACCGGAAGCAGGACTGGAGTGACAATCAAGATAAGGGCCAGGGTTTCCATGAACATGCCCAGAAACAGCAAAAACACGACAACCAGAATTAGAAGAAGATGGACGTCCGAGGTTATGCTCAGCAACTGCTGGGCGATGAGATCCGGGATCCGGTTCTCTACCAGGATTCTGCCGAAGGCGAAGGCCGTGAACATAATGATCAGCACGCGCCCGGTCAGCCAGGAAGTGGTGGTCAGGGATTTTTCCAGGCCTGCAAAGGTGATCTCCCTGTAGATGAAGATGCCCACGAATAAGGTATAAAAAATAGCTACTATGGCTGCTTCCGTGGGTGTAAAAATTCCGGAATATATCCCGCCCAGAATGATCACCGGTGCCAGAATGGCCCAGAAACCACCCTTTACAGCCAGCAGGAAACGACGCAGGGAAAATTCCTCCATGTCTTCACTGTAATTGGTTCCCCGACAGAGCAGAAAATGGACTATGATCAACCCCATGGCGATCATGAGGCCTGGGATGACCCCTGCCAGAAACATTTTGGTGATGGACTGCTGGGAGGTTACACCATAGATGACCATGGGAATGCTGGGGGGGATAATGATACCGATTCCCCCGGCACTGGCCGTGGCTGCGCCGGCATAGCCCTTGTTGTAGCCCTTCTTGATCATTGCCGGAATCATCAGCATGCCCACGGCTGCGGTAGTGGCCGGGCCGGATCCGGAAATGGCTCCAAAGAATACGCAGGACAAGGTTGTGGTGATGGCCAGACCGCCGCTGATCTTGCCTACCATGGTCTCCGCGATGTGTACCAGCCGTTTGGAAATACCGGCGCAATCCATCAGTGCTCCGGCCAGGACAAAGGCAGGCAGAGCCATGATGGGAAATGAGTTGACCGAATTGAAGGCGATCTGGACAATACTGGAGAGATCTGTTCCCACATAAATGAAGGTGATCATGGCTGAAACGCCCAGCGCTACGGCAATGGGACTTCCCATTAGCAGCAGGATGACGAAATACCCGAAGAGGACGGTTGCTGGTGACATGATGAGCTCCTTTTAGTTACCCGACTTCTCGGCCAGTTTTGTCATGGCCTCAGCGTCAACCTTGTCAACATCGCCCATTGCCTCTTTTTTGACATGCATAATGTAATTAACCTGTATGATGCGTAAGCTCATCAAGGTGAAGCTGATGGGAAAGATATAATAGAGATAGGCCATGTTCCAGCCCAGTGCCGGGGAATGAAAGGCAAATAACTGCATATTGTTGATGACCTTGATGCTTTCATGTATCATGGTCACATTGAAGCCGATCCAGATGAAATCAGTGAAGATTTGTGAAAATTTGCCAATCGCCGGACGAAACAGTTTAAACTGCATTGTAACTCTATTGTGGGCATACAGTCTGGCAGCATAGGACGCCCCAAAGAAAACGAACCATACAAAACAAAAACGGGAAAGTTCTTCGCTCCAGGGCAGGACAATACTGAATGCTGCGCGCAGGAATATCTGGAAGAACAAAACGATGACGAAAAAAGACAGCAGGACCACACAGATGTATCGTTCCAGGTTGTCGAGAATGTGCAATATTTTTTTGGCCATAAGGATTTCTCCAGGCGGTGTATCTGTTTAGCGCTTTGCATGTGGCATGGGGACTGGCTCTTCCGGGACCCACTTGTCCCAAAAAATGAGATATTTTAAGCACAAAATGATGCTCAAGTGGGGCCCGGAGTGCCTGTCCCTTGCTTTCCTTAAAAGCGCTAAACAGATACAAGGCGGTTAAATGAACACAGAGGGTCATAGCTCCAACACTTGCTGTTTAGGAGAAGGTGTCGCTGCAGTATCAGCAAGACAGCCTGTCATATGTATGGATGTTTGCACGACAATGAAAAACAACTCTGAAAATATGGAGAAATGACCCCTCCAAGGTTCTGCTTCCCTGGAGAGGTCAAGGACAGAGGCTACT
>NZ_QYZY01000353.1:0-1312 GCF_003838035.1 Desulfonatronospira sp. MSAO_Bac3
CATGGTCCCGCAGTCCAGAGCCCGCCTGACCGCCTCCCGGTAAAAATTTTCATCATCCCACAATCTGCATATGGTATCCAGCCAGGGTCTGACTTCCTCCTCGTCAGGGATCACGGTATATTTTTCGCGGCATTTAGCCGGGATATCCAGCAAAAAGCCGCCCCCATTGAGCTGTTCCGGGATGCCGGCATGGTTGGAAGCCACCACCGGGATGCCTCCCAGCTGAGCCTCGGCAATGCTTCGGCCCGAGGCCTCATTCCAGAATGAAGGAAATATCAGAATCGACGTTCTGGAGTATATTCTGCGCACCTCCTGCTGATTGGGGATCCACCACACGTTGCGCACGCTCGCAAGATCCAGCCCGGCCTTGCGCCATTGTTCGTCGGTCATCCTGCCCTCTACAGCCAGAAAAGTCAGGTCTGGCCGCTCCCGTTCAGCCATGAGCACCAGCCTGGCAAAAAGTGCGGCGCCTTTTTCAGGGGACGGATTAATGAAGGTGATGAAGCCGTTATGCCTCTGTTCAGGCTCTTTGCAGGCCAGGGTATAGCCGGGATCTGGAACCTGGGTCGGAGGCAGAAGGGTTCGCAGTATGTCGCTTCTGATCCCCAGCTTCTCCCGGTAATAGTCGCTCTGGAACCGGGAGGGCACCAGCACCTGGTCAAAGGGCCGGAAAAGCTCGGCCTGGGAATAGCTGGGGTTGGCCAGGTAGAAAATCAGGGTTCTGCAGACCTTGCGGGCCTCTTGCACCAGGGCCTGCAGCAGTTTGGAACTGCCGTAGGTAATTACCACATGAGGCCGGACTTCCTCCAGAGCCTGCCTGGCCCGGTTGAAAAAGCCCTGAGTTTCTTGGCTGCTTCGGCTGTGACTGCTCTGAGTATAGTAGATAAGGTGTTTGACTCCGTCCTGTTCCAGTTTGAATGTCTTGCCGGTGTTTTCAGGAACTGCAAACTGTTCGCCGACAATTGTAGAGACTGGATAATCTTCCTTGCCATCAAACAGTGCCATCTGCACTGCATGGGCTTCCCATCCGGCCCCGGCCAGAGTGGAGAGAATGGCCCGCATCTGTTGAGCAGCCCCGCTTCGGCGGTCCAGGCAGCACATGGGTGACAGCCACATAATCTTTTTGTTGCTGGGAGTGGTCATGGGTGAGGCTCGGTCCTGTTATGCGCGCCTGCAGGACAAGAAATCTGCAGGCGCGGATTGTCATGGTCAGTCGGGTTTGAATAATTGTAACTATTGAAGAGGAATTAACTGGTTTCCATCCGGAAAGTCTTTCTTTCCGGATGTCGAAGCCATTGGTTTTCTTTCCGGA
>NZ_QYZY01000354.1:0-2206 GCF_003838035.1 Desulfonatronospira sp. MSAO_Bac3
CGGCAGCTGGTGGAGGATTACGCTTCAAGCAACCAGTACCTGCCGGATGTGATTGCCGAAGTGGATATCATTTCTCATATTCGTCCACAAACCCTGGACCCCTCTGAAGATGCCACTAACTGGACTTTTTTCCTGCGTCGAGTGGAAAAACTTCTGCAGGCCCCATACATGAGTCCAAAGATGCTTGAGGAGGTGCAGGACCTTGCAGAACCTCTGCTGGATTTGATGCAGGAAGTGTACTCCTATCCCATGCTTTATGAAGTTGTGGAGCACCTGCAGCAGGTGGCCGGAGTGGGTCCCGAAATCCAGTGGGTGCAGCGCAGAGATCGCAACATCAGGCAGAAAGAGCTTCTGGAACTTTTGAAACTGGTTTCCCGGTCATCCTTAGAAACCCCTGATGTCCAGGACCGTTCGCTGCATTCGTTATTTGATCTCATGGACTCCTTATCCGAGCGTGCGCCCGATGAGAGGCCTGTATTGAATATATTTATGGATCGCAGGAACTTCAGGATTTCAATGCAGGAATGGGTGGATCTGGAGATGCGCAGCAAAAAGACCCTTATGATGCGTCAGTTTGCCCAGGAGAGGCAGCAAAGCAGGGGGTTGATATTTTTTGAAGAAACCGACGATTTTCCCCATATCCATTTGAACCCTGCCGGCGAAGGAACCCTGTTTTTTGCAGGACGGGCCAGGGTTGACGGCCTGTTCAGTGCAAAGGCCTTTGAAAAAAGAGTCCGACCGGGGGTTATTTCTCTGGATGAAAAGCTGGAAGAAACTGGTGTCTCACAGGAGGAACAGGACAGGTTTGCCGAATTTGTGGAAAGGCAGCTGGAGAGTTATGCTGAAAGATACGTGGAAAGTTATGTGAATTATTATCACCAGTTTCACATCCGGGCTCACTCCGAGGGCACCCTGCGTTTTGTCCTCAATGAGATTCCCACCCGTCATTCCCCGTTTCTGCGTTTTCTGCTGACACTTCATGAAAACACCAGTCTGGACACCAGTGGCAGTCCTTTGTTCCGTTCATTTGCCAACCAACTGGAGAAGTTTGGATTTGTGCGCAACCTGATGCATGAAGAAGACGGGGTTATTCCTGAATGGCGGAACTATACGGCTTTTATAAACCAGATGCGTGAAGAACTCGATGGAAGAGCACCCTGGATGTCTCAGGATGATGGTGCAGAAACATTTAAAGAGCGCTTAAGCCCCCTGGGGCGGATAAGTTTCACCGCACTGCAGGATGATCCCGATGCCTATGTGAATCTGGTGCGCAAATGGCTTTCCGGCCTAGGTGTAGATCCTGAGTGGCGGGGACCCTTCCTGGAGCCTTTTCTGCTGGCCTTCAACCTGGGCCGAAGCGATATTGAAAATACTATGGCCAAGGTCTGGCAGGATATCAGGGGAGAACATATAAGTCATCTGCAGCGCCGGTTTCCTCTGGACCCGACAGCTGAAGCCAGGATTGATCCGGCTGCTCTGGAAGACGTTATCCATCCTGAGGACGGTGATTTCTGGGAAGACTTTGAAGAATTTCTGGGGCCGTTTTTTCGTGAAAGCCGCGATGGCTGGGTGCAGCGGGACGCTTCCAGGGACAGGATCAATCTGCCCCGGGGAATGCTGACTACAGTCAACGAGCTGCACCGTATTGCAGGCAATCTGTGGGACCGGGAGGGAGAGCCCAGGCCCCTGGTGTTCAATGTACTGCCCACAAGGCTGCCGGCTGCCAGAGACCGGGCCAATGTCCCGGTGGTGGCCTATCTGCGCTCTGGAGAATCATCTGTCTTTGCATTCAATCAGCAGCCCGACTGGCAGGAGGTCCGGGTAAAATGGTGGAAAAGCGATGCAGCTGTGGCGGGTATGGGTTTTCAGTCCCCGTCAACCAACAGGCGGGTGCATCGTGAGTTGCGCCTGGACGAACAGCACTGGGGTCTTTTCAGCCTGCTGAAAAAGGCCCGCCCGCTGCATGAGGACACCTTTGCCTGGTCCCTGGAAAGCCCATGGGGAGGAAGCATTACCGTAGAGTTCACCTTTGAAGCCGATCCCTGGGAAGCAGTCAGTCTACAGGAACGCAGGCCGCGGGATTTTACCCCGGTGACCCCGGAAGCAGCAGATGAGCGCTCTGTTTTGTCTGTAGGTATAGATACCGGAACTATCCTGGAGGACAGGCCATGAAAGACTTGATCATATCCCTGAGCATATATCTGTC
>NZ_QYZY01000355.1:0-1118 GCF_003838035.1 Desulfonatronospira sp. MSAO_Bac3
TACGGTCCCTGGCCTTGTTGTGCTCCTCGCGGCCCTGCCATGAACCCGGCTGATTATCCGGCTGCTGGGTATGCACATCTATCTTGCCCACGCGTAGCCCCTGCTGCTCCAGGCTGCTGCGCAGCTGGGGCAGATTATCGTTTATGACCTGGGCCACCTCGTGATTGGAAGTGCTGACCATGGCCCGGACCTCGCTGCCCTGCATTTTGAGCACAACAGAGAGCATGCCCAGGTTGGGAGGATTGAGCTGCAGGGTCATTTTGCTTTTGCCCTGGCCCATATCCTTGAAAGTTCCGCTGCGCACCTGCTCCATCACCTGCTGGGAAATCTGCTCACGCTGTGCGGCCTGTCCGCCCTGCCTGGCAGCCTCACTCGCCTCCCTTGCCCCGGCTGCGGCTGCTGCGGTTCTTACTTCCTGTGATGTATCAGAACGTACCCGGCTCAAAAATTTCTCCCAGGGATCCTGATTATTGCTGCCTGAATCCCTGCCGCCGTCTCTGGATGCCTCCCCGCTCAAGGCCTGGTCTCTCAGCTCCTGGGAATCCTTCACAGCTGAGTAGCCGGATCTTTCATTGCGGCTGTCCTGGTTTTCCCGGCTGGATTTGGAACCCTCGGACCTTTCCGAATTTTCACGGCCGGAATGCATGCTTTGAGATCTTTCAGACTTTTCCCGGGTATCCTTGAGCTTCTTTTCTGCCTCAGGATTTGCGGAAGCATTGCCACGCTCTGCGCTCCGGCCCTTACCCTCTTCCTTGGCAGCCTCGATCATGCGCAGAAGAGAATTTTCCTCCCGCGAAAGCCTCCTGCCTGAATCGCCTGCTGCGTTTTTAAGGCCCTGAAGCAGGCCATCGGCCCGGCTTTCCCGGGAGTCCTGGCGAATCATGCCCAACAGGTTCTTAAGATCAGACCTGCCCAGCTCCTTGTCTGCGAATGCACTATACTCGCTTCTGTCCCTGCTTTGCGCCCTGAATCCCTGCAGCAGTGATTCAAGCTGGCTGCGGCTTAAAGATACCCGCTGGCCGTCTTCCATTTTGTCTATTCTTGAGGCAAGCTGTTCCGCCACCCGGTCCAGCCGGCCCTGTTCCACATCCCGGATCAGGTCCTTTCTCTCCTGGGCA
>NZ_QYZY01000356.1:0-12783 GCF_003838035.1 Desulfonatronospira sp. MSAO_Bac3
CTCACCGTCGTTTCAAGGCTGAGGTGTATATATTGAACAAGGAAGAGGGTGGTCGTCATACCCCGTTTTTTTCCGGATACCGTCCGCAGTTTTATTTCCGGACCACTGATGTGACCGGTGTAGTGACATTGCCGGACGGAGTGGAGATGGTCATGCCCGGGGACAACACGACTTTTGATGTGGATCTGATAGTTCCGATAGCCATGGATCCGGGCCTGAGGTTCGCCATCCGCGAGGGCGGCCGCACCGTTGGCGCAGGCGTGGTCTCGGAAATCGTGGAGTAAAGATATGCGTGTAAATATCCTGCTTTCATGCAGCGGGTGCAAGCGAAGGAATTATGCTACCTGCAAAAACAAAAAGAACACAACCTCCAAGCTGGAGTTGAAAAAGTTCTGCGCGTTCTGCGGCAAACACCTGCCGCACAAGGAAAGCAAGTAGCTTAATATAATGCAGGCCAGTAGCTCGAATTGGCAGAGCATCGGACTCCAAATCCGAGGGCTGGGGGTTCGAGTCCCTCCTGGCCTGCCACAACTCATTGAGTGATACCGGATGACCAAAAAAAAGAAAAAAGAAACAACAGAGCCGCAAGGAAATCTCCAAGCCAAGTATGAGCACACCAAAGAGTACCTGGAAGAGGTCAAGGGAGAACTGAAAAAAGTCACCTGGCCCACCCGCAAGGAGACTTTGAGTACAGCTCTGGCAGTTGTTGCCTTGGTTATTATCGTGTCCATATATCTGGGGATTGCGGATTTTATATTTTCCAGACTGGTAGCGCTCATTCTTCCATAACGCTGTCCAATCACCTGCTGCGGCCATCAAACACCGCCAGGACAATTCACAGGCCCGACACTTATCATTTATTTACAGATCCCGGAAGTAAAGATTCAGCAGTCAAAATAATGCTGCTGTGCAAGAGGGACAATATCAGCAGGCTGGTAATCAATTTTATGGAAGAAACAGCTCAAAAACCCAGATGGTATATCATACATACCTATTCCGGCTATGAACAGCGGGTGGAGCGTACCATCAAAGAAATGATGCGCACCGGCCAGGACAAGGGGCTCATTGAAGAAATCGTGGTTCCCACTGAGCAGGTCGTAGAACTGGTAAAGGGCCAGAAAAAGACCTCAACCCGCAAGTTTTTTCCCGGGTACGTGCTGGTAAAGATGGTCTTCAACGACGAATCCTGGCATCTTATTCAATCCATTCCCAAAGTCACCGGGTTTATCGGCAGCAAAAACAAGCCTTCTCCCATTACGGATGCAGAGGCGGATAAAATCCTGTCCACAGTGCAGTCCAGAAAAGAGCAGCCGAGACCCAAGTTTCACTTTGCCCGGGGCGACGAGATCAGGGTTGTCGATGGTCCCTTCGCCAACTTTAACGGCGTGGTAGAAGATGTAAATTACGACAAAGGAAAACTCAAGGTTTCTGTGTCCATATTCGGCAGACAGACTCCGGTTGAGCTGGATTTTGTACAGGTATCCAAAAGCTGACAAAAGAGGTAGGATTTAAATGGCCAAAAAAGTAAAGGCGAAAATCAAATTGCAGATTCCTGGTGGAGCAGCGAATCCATCACCTCCGGTTGGACCGGCTCTGGGACAGCACGGCGTAAATATCATGGAATTTTGTAAGGCGTTCAACGCCAAGACCCAGGAAGACAAAGGAATGATAATTCCTGTGGTCATAACCGTGTACCAGGACAGGTCTTTCACATTCATTACCAAGACCCCCCCGGCTCCGGTGCTGCTCAAGAAGGCAGCCAAGCTGGACAAGGGAACAGGTGAGGCAAAAAAGGTCAAGGTGGGCAAGGTAACCCAGGAACAGGTGGACGAAATCGCCAGAGTCAAGATGCCTGATCTTACTGCCAGTGATATGAAAGCCGCCAGGAAAACCATTGTTGGTACTGCAAAAAGCATGGGCATTGAAGTAGAAAAGTAACTTCCAAGGGGATAGAGGCTATGCCAAAACGCGGAAAAAGATATATTGAATCCAGAAAGAATGTTGATACCACCGAGAGGCTTCCTGTGGACGATGCTGTGCGCATGGCCATTGAGGCTTCCTTTGCCAGATTTGACGAGACTGTGGACGTAGCAGTCAGGCTCGGCGTAAACCCTAAGCATGCAGACCAGATGGTTCGCGGAGCATGCAGCCTGCCCCACGGCCTGGGCAAGGATGTACGCGTGGTTGCTTTCTGCAAGGGTGAAAAGGAAAATGAAGCCCTTGAAGCCGGTGCTGATGCTGCAGGCGGAGAAGAGCTGGTGGAAAAAATCAGGGGCGGCTGGCTGGAATTTGACAAGGCAGTGGCTACGCCGGACATGATGGCCCAGGTGGGCAAGATCGGCAGGGTGCTGGGCCCCAGAGGACTTATGCCCAACGCCAAGACAGGCACGGTAACCTTTGACCTGGCCAATACCATCAAAGAGCTCAAAGCGGGCAAGGTAGACTTCAAGGTCGACCGTACAGGCATCATTCATGCTCCGCTGGGCAAAGTGTCTTTCGGCCCGGACAAGATCAGGGACAATCTGAAGGCCCTGGTGGAAACCCTGCAAAAACTCAAGCCCGCAACTGCCAAGGGCACTTATTTCAGAGGACTGGCCCTGTCCACAACAATGGGGCCTGGGGTGAAGGTTGACTCAACCAGTCTCAGAGGCCTGCTGAAATAACTTTTTTCTGCACGACATATTTTAGAGAGTCAGAGACAACAGGCGGGCAGCAGCCCTTAATTTCCTGTCGAGACAGCTTTGGCTCTTATACTATAGTATAAAGAGAGGTGATAAAGTGCTGCACAGAGACGACAAGGGCAAAATCATTCAGGATCTGCATCAGCAGGCAAACAAGGCGGTCATAGCCGTGGTCACCGACTTTCAGGGCATGAAGGTCGAAGAAATGACCCAGCTTCGCCGTACCTTGAGGGACAAAAACATAGAGTTCAGGGTGGTGAAAAACACCTTGGCCAGGATAGCTTTTGAAGAGACCCCTCATGCTGATGTTAAAGACAGGTTCAAGGACTGCTGCGCCATAGCCTTCGGCTATGACGACCCGGTGACAGCGGCCAAGGTCCTGGTTGATTTTGAAAAAAAGAGCAAGAAGTTCAAAACCCGCTTTGCCAGCCTGGAGGGCAGGTACCTGGAAGCAGACTCCATGAAGGAGCTTTCAGAACTTCCCAGCCGTGAAGAGCTGCTGGGCAAAATGCTGGGGACAATGAACGCGGTGCCTACCAATTTTGTTTCCCTGTTCGCCAATCTCATTCGCAATATGATGAATGCACTTGAGGCAATAAAAGAACAGAAGGAAACCAGTTAAGACGAGCCAAAGCAAAAAACTTTTCAGGAGGAATCAATGTCTGATATTACCAAGGAACAAGTGATCGATTTTATTTCCAATATGACCGTTCTGGAGCTCTCGGAGTTCATTAAAGAGCTTGAAGACAAGTTCGGCGTGTCTGCTGCAGCTCCCGTGGCCGCCATGGCCGCCGCCCCGGCAGCCGGTGGAGGCGAGGCCGCAGCGGAAGAGGAAGAGCAGACAGAATTCGACGTAGTTCTCAAGGATGTAGGGTCCAACAAGATTGGAGTGATCAAGGCTGTCAGGGCCCTTACAAACCTTGGACTCAAGGAAGCCAAGGCAAAGGTTGACGAACTGCCCTCCCCCATTAAAGAGGCCGTGTCCAAGGATGATGCAGCAGAAGCAAAGAAACAACTGGAAGAAGCCGGCGCAACTGTTGAAGTTAAATAAAAACAGCCTGCAGCCCTCAGGGGCCGCAGCACCGTAAGTTTAATTCAGAGGGCACAGCACCAAATGGATAACTGTGTCCTCTGAATTCTTTTATTTTCTGGGAACAGTTCTTATGAGCAGCTGTCTGGCTGATATAAGCACCTGCCAAAGAGGGCAGCTACATAAATATTTTCACATCGATAAATTGTATAAGCCCTTCCTTTAATACATGTTAAAGAAAGGTCTTATGCGGTTTACAAGGATTTTTAACCGGGCATTTGTCCCTGTCCAGCTGTGGTGATACAAGTCGGACAGGATCTAATGTATCTGTTTAGCGCTGCTAAGGAAAGCAGAGGACAGGCGCTCCGGGATCTACTTGAGCTTCATTTTGTGCTCAAAATGACTCGATTTCCAGGACAAGTGGGTCCCGGAAGAGCCAGTCTCCCTGCCACATGATAAAGCGCTGAACAGATACGATTTAATCAATTCTGCGAGGAGAAAATGGGACTATTTACCAAGAACTTTGGTCAAATTGAATACGGGTTGGATGTTCCGCATCTTTTAAAGCTCCAGCTGGATTCTTATATGAATTTCCTGCAGGAGGAAGCAGATCCCATGAACCGCCAGGACCAGGGTCTGGAGGCGGTGTTTCGATCTGTTTTTCCCATTGAGGATTTCAACAAATCCGCCACTCTGGAGTATGTAAGCTATGAAATCAATCAGCCCAAGTACGACGTGGCCGAGTGTCTCTCCAAAGGATTGACCTATGAGGCCCCTATTCGTATCAAGGTCAGGCTCATAGTCTACGATGTGGATGATGAAAGCGGTAATCGCACAGTCCGCGATATCAAGGAGCAGGATATCTATTTCGGGACCCTGCCTTTGATGACGGAGAAGGGCACTTTTATAATAAACGGTACAGAGCGGATAATTGTAAATCAGCTGCAGAGGTCCCCGGGGATAATCTTCGAGCATGACTCCGGCAAGACGCATACCAGCCGCAAGGTCCTGTACAGTTCCAGAATCATCCCCATGCGCGGTTCATGGCTGGATTTTGAGTTCGATCCCAAGGATATTTTATACGTGCGCATAGACCGACGCCGCAAAATGTATGTGACCATCCTGCTCAAGGCCCTGGGCATGAGCGAGGAGGACATCCTGAACTACTTCTATGACCGTGAGCAGCTGAAATTCAAGGACCAGAAAGTCTATCGCAAAGTCAGGTCCTCGCATTTCAGGAAAGAGATAGCCTACAAGGACATCCTGGACAGTGAGGGCAATGTCCTTGTAAGGGCCGGTCGCCCCGTGACCAAGAGAGTCTGGAGGCAGATGGCCAAGGCCAAGGAACATATGGAGATCGATCCAGGGATCCTGCCCAAGCAGTTTGTGGCCCACGACCTGGTACACCCTGAAACAGGGGAAGTCCTGGCAGAGGTGGGGGATGCGCTGGAACAGGACGTCGTGGACAAAATCTTTGCGTCGGGTATCGAGGATGTTGAAATCCTCTACACAGGGGGTCAGGATGTTTCATCCTCCCTGCGGGATACCCTGAAGCTTGACAAGACACAGGATCAACTCGAAGCTCAGGTGGAAATATACAAAAGGCTTCGTCCCAGTTCTCCTCCCACACCTGAAATTGCATCCAGCTTTTTTGACAACCTGTTTCGCAATTCGGACTATTACGATCTTTCCCCTGTGGGGAGATACAAACTCAATGCCAGACTGGGGCTCAATCTGCCCACGGATTACAGGACCCTTTCCAACGAGGATATTTTGAGGGTGGTGAAGCACCTGATAAAGCTCAAGGACTCTCACGGTCCTGCAGATGATATAGATCATCTGGGCAACAGAAGGGTACGCCCGGTGGGAGAACTGGTTGAAAACCAGTACCGCATCGGACTGGTGCGCATGGAAAGAGCGGTGAAGGAGCGTATGAGCCTGCAGGAAGTAGCCACTCTCATGCCCCACGATCTTATTAATCCCAAGCCGGTGACAGCTGTGCTCAAGGAGTTTTTCGGCACTTCGCAGCTTTCGCAGTTTATGGATCAGACCAACCCGCTGTCCGAGGTGACTCATAAGCGCAGGCTTTCAGCCCTGGGACCGGGCGGTCTGACCCGGGAAAGGGCCGGTTTCGAGGTGCGCGACGTACATCCCAGCCACTATGGCCGCATCTGCCCCATTGAGACACCAGAAGGCCCCAATATTGGACTGATCGTATCCCTTACCACTCATGCCCAGGTCAATGACTTCGGCTTCATTGAAACACCTTACCGCATTGTAAAGGACGGCATGGTGACCAATGAGGTCAAATACCTGGATGCATCCAAGGAAGCAGACGAAGTCATTGCCCAGGCCAATGCACCCGTGGATGAGGAGGGCAGATTCACCTCGGAACTGATTACTTCGCGTATACACGGCGAACTCAATCTCATGCCCCGGGACGAGGTTACCCTGATGGATGTTTCTCCCACCCAGATCGTGTCCATTTCTTCGGCCCTGATACCTTTCCTGGAGCATGATGACGCCAACAGGGCACTGATGGGCTCCAACATGCAGCGCCAGGCCGTGCCTCTTTTAAAGCCGGAACGTCCACTGGTGGGAACAGGAATGGAGGGACTGGTGGCCAGGGATTCGGGCAGTTGCGAGATTGCCAGGGCTGACGGCATCGTGCGTTATGTGGATGCCAATAAGGTCATAGTCAGCTATGATGAACCCCCGGACAAGTCTTCCCAGGACACTGTTTGCTATGATCTGCAGAAATACCACAAGTCCAACCAGAACAGCTGCTTCGGCCAGAGGCCCAGGGTGCTGCCCGATCAAAGGTTCAAGGCCGGGGATGTTCTGGCGGACGGGCCCAGCATCGTAGACGGCGAACTGGCCCTGGGCAAAAATCTTTCCGTGGCCTTCATGCCCTGGTGTGGATACAACTTTGAGGACTCCATTCTCATTTCCGAGCGCATGGTCAAGGATGACGTATTCTCTTCTGTACACATAGAGGAGTTTGAAGTCATTGCCAGGGATACCAAGCTGGGACCCGAGGAGATTACCAGGGATATACCCAACGTGGGCGAAGACATGCTCAAGTACCTGGATGACAGCGGGATCATCATGATCGGGGCCAAGATACAGCAGGATGATATCCTGGTGGGCAAAATCACCCCCAAAGGGGAGACCCAGCTTACCCCGGAAGAGCGTCTGCTCAGGGCCATATTCGGAGACAAGGCCAGGGACGTCAAGAACACCTCCCTCAAGGTTCCGCCCGGGATCGAGGGTACGGTTATAGATATAAAGGTCTTCAACAGGCGCTCAGGCGAAAAGGATGAGCGTACCAGGATAATCGAGGACAGAGAGCTGGACAGGCTTGCCCAGAGCGAGGAAAAGCATGTCCAGGGCCTCACCGCCCAAACCAGGGACAGGATCTGGGAAGTGGTTTCCGGAAAGAGGCTGGCCCAGACCATCATGGGCCGCAAGAAGGGACAGGTCCTGGCAGAGGCCAACAGCACCCTGCAAAGAGAAGACCTGGACAGGATCCCTCTGAAAAAACTTGCCGGATCATTTGCCAGCAAGGAAGTGAACGAGGCCATCGAGCACCTGATTAAGCTTTACGAAGAACAGCTCAAATTCATCCAGAACGTCTATTCTCAGAAGAGGGACAAGGTAGTGGAGGGGGACGACCTGCCTCCCGGCGTCACCAAAATGGTCAAGGTCTACGTAGCGGTCAAAAGAAAGCTCAACGTGGGCGATAAAATGGCCGGCAGGCACGGCAACAAGGGAGTTGTGTCCTGCATTCTGCCTGAAGAGGACATGCCCTTTTTTGATGACGGAACACCCATTGACATAGTCCTTAGTCCCCTGGGGGTGCCCTCCCGGATGAACATCGGCCAGATAATGGAGACCCACCTGGGCTGGGCGGCCCGGGAACTGGGAAGGCAGCTGGGCAGGATGCTTGAGCAGGGTGTAGATGTCGGGGTCCTTAGAAAGGAAGTGGACGATATATTCAACTCTCCTGAGATAAGCAGGCTGGCCGCAGAAATGGATGATGAAAGTTTCGTCAGGGCTGTACGGGAGCTGGAGCCCGGGATTCTTACCAAGACCCCGGTATTCGACGGGGCAAAGGAAGAAGAGATCTGGCCCTGGCTCAAGAAAGCAGGCCTGAGCGATGACGGCAAGGCCGTGCTGTACGACGGACGTACCGGGGATGCTTTTCACAACAGGATAACAGTGGGCAACATGTATATGCTCAAGCTGCATCACTTAGTTGATGAGAAAATCCATGCCAGATCCACTGGGCCGTATTCCCTGGTCACCCAGCAGCCCCTTGGCGGTAAAGCCCAGTTCGGCGGTCAGCGTCTGGGCGAGATGGAGGTGTGGGCCATCGAGGCCTACGGAGCTTCCTATCTTCTGCAGGAGTTCCTCACCGTGAAGTCCGACGATGTTGCCGGACGGGTGAATATGTACGAGAAAATCGTCAAGGGCAACAATTTTCTGGAATCGGCAATGCCGGAGTCCTTCAACGTACTTATTAAGGAACTTATGGCCCTGGGGCTGGACGTGGATCTGCTGCTGGATGAAAAAAAGAAGTCCAGGAAATAGATGCCGCGCAGACGCCGAGCAGAGCAGACAAGAATAAAGACAACACTTTTTTACATATAAGAGGGCAGGATTATGAGCCTAGATGATCTTTTTTCTCAAAGGTCTTCGAGCACTTCCACCATTTCCGGCAAGGAATTAAAAGGAATCAAAATCAGGG
This sequence comes from Desulfonatronospira sp. MSAO_Bac3, assembly GCF_003838035.1. NCBI lineage: Bacteria > Pseudomonadati > Thermodesulfobacteriota > Desulfovibrionia > Desulfovibrionales > Desulfonatronovibrionaceae > Desulfonatronospira > Desulfonatronospira sp. MSAO_Bac3. Next base: position 8,462 of record NZ_QYZY01000356.1, read on the forward strand.
TGGCATCGCCGGAAAAGGTCAGAGAGTGGTCTTTCGGGGAAGTCAAAAAGCCGGAGACAATAAACTACCGTACTTTCAAGCCGGAGCGCGACGGTCTTTTCTGCGCCAAGATCTTCGGGCCGGTCAAGGACTACGAGTGCAATTGCGGCAAGTACAAGCGGATGAAACACCGCGGCATAGTCTGCGAGAAATGCGGGGTGGAAGTCATAGCTTCCAAGGTCCGCCGGGATCGCATGGGACATATAGAGTTGGCCGCCCCGGTAGCTCATATATGGTTTCTCAAAAGTCTTCCCTCCAAGATCGGCACTCTTCTGGACATGACCATGGCGGACCTGGAAAAGGTTTTGTATTTTGATGCCTACATGGTTCTGGATCCCGGAGAGACATCCCTGAACCTCAAGCAGGTGATTTCCGAGGAGCAATATCTACAGGTCCTGGAGACTTACGGGGAAAATGCAGTCCGCGTGGGCATGGGAGCAGAAGTGGTCCGGGAATTTCTCATGAACCTGGACCTGGAGAAGCTAAGGGCCGAACTGCGGGAAGAATCAGAAGGCACACGTTCCCAGACCAAGAAGAAAAAGCTGGCCAAACGCCTGAGGATTGTAGAAGCATTCTTAGAGTCCGGCAACAGGTGCGAGTGGATGGTCCTGGAGACCATCCCGGTTATTCCCCCGGAACTAAGACCCCTGGTCCCCCTGGACGGCGGGCGGTTCGCCACTTCGGACTTAAACGATCTGTACCGCAGGGTGATCAACCGCAACAACCGTCTCAAAAGGCTTCTGGAGCTCGGGGCCCCGGATATAATCATCCGCAACGAAAAGCGCATGCTGCAGGAGGCCGTGGACGCCCTACTGGACAACGGACGTCGGGGCAAGGCCATATCCGGTACCAATGGAAGGCCCCTGAAATCCCTTTCAGACATGATCAAGGGCAAGCAGGGCCGCTTCAGGCAGAATCTGCTGGGCAAGCGCGTTGATTATTCCGGGCGCTCTGTTATTGTGGTGGGGCCCAATCTTAAGCTGCACCAGTGCGGCCTGCCCAAGAAGATGGCCCTGGAGCTGTTCAAGCCTTTTCTATATTCCAGGCTGGAGGAAAAGGGCTACGCCAGCACCATAAAAAGCGCCAAAAAGATGGTGGAGCGCGGCGACGTCGTGGTCTGGGACATCCTGGACGAGGTGGTCAAGGAATACCCGGTCCTTCTGAACCGGGCACCCACTCTGCACCGCCTGGGCATACAGGCCTTCGAGCCAATACTGGTGGAGGGCAAGGCCATCAGGCTGCACCCCTTAGTATGTTCAGCTTTCAATGCTGACTTCGACGGCGACCAGATGGCGGTGCATGTCCCCTTGTCCATAGAGGCCAACGTGGAGTGCCGTGTACTGATCATGTCCACCAACAACATACTCTCCCCGGCCAACGGAGAACCCGTTATCGTTCCTTCACAGGATATTGTGCTGGGGCTTTACTACCTGACGGTGGACCGTTCCATGCAGAAGGGCGAGGGCAAGATATTCTGCGACCCCGGAGAGGTTATCTGCGCTTATGATGCGGGCCATCTGGACCTGCATGCCAGGATAAAGGTGCGCATTGACGGAGAACTCCACGACACCACTACAGGCAGAATCATCGTAAACGACCTTCTGCCGGATAATGTACCCTTCTCCCTGGTGAACTGCATTTTAAACAAAAAGAACATCGGCAGGCTGGTGGGCAACACCTACCGCTGGGCCGGGACCAAGGCCACGGTCATACTCTGCGACAGAATTAAGGACCTGGGATATGAGTATTCCACTCTGGCCGGGATCACCATCGGGGTTAAGGACCTGACTATTCCCGAGAAAAAGAAGACTATAATTGATACGTCCCAGGAAACAATCAACGAAATAGAGCGCCAGTACAACGAGGGCATCATTACCAGGACGGAGAAATACAATAAAGTGGTGGATGTATGGACCAAGGCCACCAACGATGTGTCCAACGAGATGATGAAGAAGCTCTCCACCGATATTGTAAGGGATCCCGAGACAGGCCGGGAAGAAAGCAATGTAAGCCTGAATCCCATATTCATGATGGCCAATTCCGGGGCCAGGGGCAACAAGGACCAGATGCGCCAGCTGGCAGGCATGAGGGGGCTTATGGCCAAGCCTTCGGGAGAGATCATCGAAACCCCGATTATCTCCTGCTTTCGCGAAGGCCTGACTGTTCTGCAGTACTTCACCTCCACGCACGGTGCCAGAAAAGGCCTGGCTGACACGGCCCTTAAGACGGCCAACTCCGGCTACCTGACCAGACGGCTGGTGGACGTGGTTCAGGACGTAGTGGTCTCGGAGTTTGACTGCGGCACTGTGGACGGAATAGAGCTTACCCATCTCATGAAGGCAGGAGAAGTGCAGGCCAGGCTCAGCGAACGGATTCTGGGAAGAATAGCCATGTATGACATCCTGGATCCTGAAACCGGCGAGGTTATTGTAGCCGGCAACTCCATGATCACCGAAGACGATGCTGAAAAAATAGACGCAGCCGGCATCAATGCTGTTTCCATCCGGTCCGCTCTGACCTGCAAGACAAAAAGAGGAGTCTGCTCTCTTTGCTACGGTCGGGATCTGGCCAGGGGACACCTGGTGAACGTCGGGGAGACGGTGGGCATCATCGCCGCCCAGTCCATAGGTGAGCCCGGTACGCAGCTGACCATGCGCACATTCCACATTGGAGGAACCGCATCCAAGGAGATCGAACGCTCCAATATCAAGGCCAGTAATGTTGGTCATGTTGTGTTTTCCAGGATACGTACCGTGGAAAATACAAAGGGCGAGTTCATGGTCATGGGCAAGAGCGGACAGCTCAAGATAGTTGATGATCAGGGCCGGGAACGGGAAAAATACTTCCTGCCCACCGGGGCCAAGCTGTTTGTCCGGGCTGATGAAAAAGTCAGCAAGGGACAGATGCTGGCGGAGTGGGATCCCTTCAACGAGCCCTTTGTCACTGATATTGAAGGCAGGATCAAGTTCTCGGATATAATAGAGGGCCGCACATACCAGGAAAAGGTGGACGAGACCACCGGAAGGGCCACCATGACCATTACCGAGTACCGCTCCACCAATTTCAGACCCAGTGTTTCCATCTGCGACGACAAGGGCAGGGTCAAGATGCGACCCGAAACATCATCTGAAGCCATATTCCAGCTGCCTGTGGGGGCCATTTTGATGGTCCAGGACGGAGACAAGGTGCAGGCAGGGGATATTATTGCCAGAAAACCCAGGGAGTCTTCCAAGACCAAGGACATCGTCGGCGGTCTGCCCAGGGTGGCGGAACTCTTCGAAGTGAGAAAGCCCAAGGACCAGGCAGTGGTCACGGAAATTGACGGAATAGTTTCCTTCGGGCCGGAATCCAAGGGCAAGCGCAAGATCATAATAGGACCTGAGGTCGGCGAGCCCAAGGAATACCTCATACCCAAGGGCAAGCATATTACGGTGCAGGAAGGTGATTTTGTGGAGTCCGGGGAGCTGATTACCGAGGGCAACCCGGATCTGCACGATATGCTCAAGATCAAGGGTGAAAAATATCTGGCCAACTATCTGGTTGAAGAGGTGCAGGACGTTTATCGCTTCCAGGGTGTCCAGATAAATGACAAGCATATTGAGGTCATCGTCCGCCAGATGCTCAAGAAGGTAAATATTATTGATCCTGGAGATACAGGTTTTCTGGTTGGACAGCAGGTGGAAAAGACTGTTTTCATGAAAGAAAACGAAAAAAGCCTGCGCAAGGGCAAAAATCCTGCCATGGCTGAGCCGGTGGTCCTGGGCATCACCCAGGCCTCCCTCACTACTGAATCCTTTATTTCTGCGGCCTCCTTTCAGGAAACCACCAAGGTTCTCACGGAAGCCGCGCTCATGGGCAAGGTGGACCAGTTAAGAGGGCTCAAGGAAAATGTCATTGTGGGCAGGCTCATCCCTGCCGGCACCGGTTACAGGCCATACGTCAACTGCGGCATAACCGTGCCGGATCAGCCCGAGGATCCGGAGGAATTCATGGAGGACCTGGACGACCAGGTGTACATAGGAAGGCAGACCCGCTGATGCAGTTACACAGGGCAGATGGCAGGGGGTTACGCTTATATGAGCAGGCGGGCAGAAAAAGCCAGGGCTGCAAAGAAAGCTGTAAAGGCTGGATTTTACAGATGCCCGGCTATGTTCAATAATTAGTATCTGTTTAGCGCTTTGCATGTGGCATGGGGACTGGCTCTTCCGGGACCCACTTGTCCCAAAAAATGAGATATTTTAAGCACAAAATGATGCTCAAGTGGGTCCCGGAGTGCCTGTCCC
>NZ_QYZY01000357.1:0-10357 GCF_003838035.1 Desulfonatronospira sp. MSAO_Bac3
GACTGGCTCTTCCGGGACCCACTTGTCCCAAAAAATGAGATGTTTTAAGCACAAAATGATGCTCAAGTGGGTCCCGGAGTGCCTGTCCCCTGCTTTCCTTAAAAGCGCTAAACAGATACATCCTGTCTAAGTTTCTTGTTTTTTATGACAGGGTTTCAGGAGTAAGTCACTAAAAAACAGTTCCCAATAAACAAGGTAACAACAAAGGGGACGTGGAGCCGGGTATCGCCAGGCTTCTTGTCCGTTCCCGTGCTCCATTCCCCATACTTTTCAATCTAAACCTCAGACCCATACCCTGAATATAATGACACAATCCAGATTAAGCACCCGCAATCCCGCAGACGGACGGGACATCCCCAAGTCCGGCCGGGATTACGTGGTGGGCATTGATACCGGGGGCACCTACACCGACGGGGTGCTCATGGACTACGGCACCAGGGAGGTTCTGGCTTCAGCCAAGACCCTGACCACATATGACGACCTGACCCGGGGCATAATTGATGTCCTGCACAAAATTGACATTGATGCCCCTTCCAGGGTCAAGCTGGTGGGCATCTCCAGCACCCTGGCTACAAATTTCATCGCCGAGGGCAACACCAAGCCTGTGGGCCTGATCCTCATGGGCTACGACCAGGATCTCATTGAAAGCTACGGCCTGGACTCCAGGTTCGCCACCGGCAATTACGCCTATTTTCAGGGCGGTCACAACGCCCAGGGCGAAGAACAGTCCCCCCCGGACCTGGAGGGCATAAAGAACTGGCTCAAAGACCAGCAGGGCCGGCTGGAGGCCCTGGCCATTTCCAGCTATTTCAGTCCATTGAACCCTGAGCACGAAGAACAGGCCATGCAGGCTGTACGCGAAGTTACAGACATCCCGGTGGTCCTGGGGCATCAGCTGTCCACCCAGCTTGATTCCATAAAAAGAGCCACCACGGCATCTCTAAATGCCTCCCTGGTGGCGGTGATGCATGAATTCATCCAGGCTGTTAAGGCCTCCCTCAAGGACCTGGGCATCAAGGCCCCGCTCATGATAGTCAAGGGGGACGGATCACTTATGCCCTACACCGAGGCCGCCCGCAAGCCGGTGGAAACCATCCTGTCCGGCCCGGCGGCAAGCAGCATAGGGGGACGATTTCTCTCCGGCCTGGATTCGGCCCTGGTGGTGGACGTCGGCGGAACCACAACTGATATGGCCCTGATTGAAAACGGCAACATTACTGTATCCGGACACGGGGCCCGGGTGGGCCTCATGGAGACTTCTGTCCAGGCTGCCCGCATCCGCACAGTGTGTATCGGCTGCGACAGCCGCATAAGCATCAACTCGGCCAAGGAGTTTCAGGTGGGTCCAAACCGCGTGGTCCCTCTGTCCCGCCTCGCTGCAATGTATCCGGAAGTGCTGCAGGAACTGGAAAACCTGGGCCGGGGGCGAGACTGCAGCAAAAGCCAGTCCGATATTGAATACTGGTTCCAGGCCCGTGAGGTGGACCCGGATGATCCCGTTCTGGAGCATCCGGCTAAAAAAGCAGTGCTGGATCTTGTTGCACAAAGGCCTTTGACCCTGCACAGCCTTCTCAAGAAGATGCGCGTGAACCATCTGGTACAGCTCAATGTGGAAGACCTGCTCCAGAAAAGAATCATCGGCGTATCCACCCTGACCCCCACGGATCTTCTGCATGTCCGGGGCGAACTGGACCTGGACAGCCAGGAAGCCTCCAGGGCTGCCTTTAAGTATATCTGCGGGCTGTACGGACTGGAGGCCAAGGAATTCAACTCCAGGATCATGGACCACATTGTGGCTGAAATGACCAGGGAGGCTTTTATTTTCCTGGCCAGGCAGGGACAGGAAGACCTGCCGGAAGACCTGGACGGCACCTGGTCCAGGTGGCTTTTTCAGGAAGGACTGCTGCAAAACGATGCCTACATGGGGATAAGCCTGACCAGCCGTTTTCCCCTCATCGGCATCGGGGCCCCTGCGGAAATCTTCGTCAGCAGAGTAGCCCGAAAACTGAACGCCCGCTTTGAGCTTCCCAGATGTCCCGGAGTGGCCAATGCCGTGGGAGCGGTAGCCGGCTCGGTAATTGTGGACAAGGAAGCTCTTGTGTTTTTGCAGGAATCCGATTCTTCCAGATCCTACATTGTCCAGTTCGAGGGGGAAAAAAGCTCTTATGCGGAAATGGAAGAGGCCCTGGCCTACGCAGAAAAAACAGTCAAAAGAGCTGCCAGGTGGTCCGCAGAGGAATCCGGCGCGGAAGAACCAATGGTAAGCGCCAGAAAAAACATCGAAGGCACCCTGCACCGGGTACAGGCCCGCGCGGTAGGCAACCCCAGCCTTTCAGAGCAGTTCGGATAGTCAATTGTAACTTCAACTCAAAAACCCTGACCAGAGAGACGCAATGCAAAACCAGTACATTCTTGCAGCAATGGGCAGCAACAGACCCGGTGTTGTCGCGGACGTGACCGGTTCCATATACAAGGCCGGATGCAATATTGAAAATTCCTTTATGACCCTCATGGGCGTACATTTTACGCTCATGATCCATGTCATTGCCGAGGACGAGGACAAAGCGGACAGGTTGAACAGAAACCTTGAATCCCTGGAGCAAAAAGAGGACCTCAAGGTGCATATATTTCCCATGGAAAGCGATGAAATCGAAATCTCCAGGGCCAGAAAAGACCAGCCCCGTTACGAAATAAGGGTCCGGGGCCAGGACAAGGCCGGAATAGTGTACCGGACTTCCAAGCTCCTGGCCAGCAGGGGCATCAATATCTTGAAGCTGAGCACCAAGGTGGACCGCTCCAAGCATCTGCAGCAGCCCATCTTTACCATGCGCATAGGAATCGAGGTCCCCAAAAATGTCGACGGGCACTCCCTGCGCATGGACCTGGAGTCCCTGGCCGAGGATACTCAGGAGACCTTCACTTTAACCCGTAAACGAGACTAAACCAAAAGGCTTATTTATGCCACGAATTACTATCCAGCCCATAAATATCCGGGCTGACGCAAGGGAAGGCGAAACCCTGCGGGATATCCTGCTTCGCAGGGGGGTATACGTGGAAAGCCCCTGCAACGGCAACGGCACCTGCGGCAGTTGCGGAGTCTGGATTCAGGAACACCAGCAGGTTCCCTACACGCCCAACGAAAACATAACAGAGAGTGACCTGGAAAAGGGATACCGTCTCAGTTGCCAGGTGGTTCCTGAAGAAGATCTGACGATAAACCTGCCCATGAACTTTCTGCGCGACGCCAAGCGCTTCCGGGAATCCCAGACCATTCTGGAAGGTGAAATCGCCCCGGTTTCCAGGCTGGTCAGCGCGGTGAAGATCCTGGACGAGCAGGATTATCCGGAGATGCTGTACGACAACTTTCCCGAGCCCCGGGTACTCAAGGTATGGGAGGACGAATATGAGCCCAAGGGACTGGCCATTGATCTGGGCACTACTACCATAGTGGTCACCCTGGTCTCCCTGGAAACCGGTGTGGTTCTCTCCACCGCCTCCAAGCTGAACCCTCAGATCAGTTTCGGCCATGATATCATGACCAGGATACAGCACGGCTCCACCCAGGAAGGTCTGCATGAGCTGGCTCAGGCAGTGCGCAAGGGCATAAACGAGCTGATCTACGAGGTATGCGTGGATTCGGATTCCAAGCGAAAGGAGATCCTGGATGTGGTGCTTGGGGGCAACACCACCATGCTGCAGATAATAGCCGAGATAGACCCTGCTCCCCTGGGGCAGATCCCCTTTACCGTGGATATGAAGTCCGGCATCAGCTACCCGGTGCAGCAGTTCGGCATCAAGGTCAATCCTGATGCCCGGGTGTACATTCCCCCTGTCATGCACGCCTTTATCGGTTCGGATATCACTGCGGGCCTGCTTATTCACAGCGACTTTTTCGATGACACCAAGTCGGTTCTTTTTGTAGACGTTGGAACCAACGGCGAAATAGCACTGAATTATCTGGGCAGACGTTTGGCCTGTTCCGCAGCGGCAGGGCCGGCCTTCGAGGGCATGGGCCTTTCCTGCGGAATGCGGGCATCCTTCGGCGCTGTGGAATCAGTCAAGAGCAATTCGGACAGTATAACTTTCTCCACCGTGGCCGACAGCGAACCAAGAGGCATTTGCGGAAGCGGCATCGTGGATCTGGCGGCTGCTCTTCTGCGCCTGCAGGTAATTGATCCTACGGGAAGATTCTGCTCCCTGCCGTGCAATTCTGTCCCGGAAAGCATAAACACCCGCCTGAAGGAGGTGGATGGTCAGACAGTGTTTGAAATCGGTCCCCAGGTATCCTTCAGCCAGCGCGACGTCCGCCAGATCCAGCTGGCCAAAGGGGCCATCAGGGCGGCCATCGATGTATTAATGGACGAGGCAGGATGCACTGTAGACGAACTGGACAACATAGTCATTGCCGGAGGTTTCGGCTTTTATCTTAACCCTGAGAACCTGGAAACCATCGGCATTATCCCAAGAGGGACCAAGGACAGGGTGGAGTTTGCAGGAAATGCCTGCCGCAGCGGGTGCGTCTGGATGCTAACGGACATATCCTACCGCCGGTTTCTGGAGATAAATCTGCAGGATATCGAGCATATCTCCATTGCCCAGTCCCCGAAATTCATGGAACTCTACGCCGAGAGCATGGAATTCCGCGATGCCGAATTTGAAATAGCCGGCAAATCCTGATGCAGATACCTATCTGACTAATTTCGTAACAATTCACCATCTGCTTCAGCTGGGCAAACCAAAGGCTGGTTGCGGATTCATGGTAACTATTTACCTTATTTCAACATTTTTATGTAAAAAAACAACAGGAGGAGAAAATGCAGATAGTAGGAGAACTTATCAATGCCAGCAGAAAAAGTGTCGGCGAAGCCATCAAGGCCCAGGATGTGGATACCATAAAAAAGCTGGCCAGAGATCAGGCCGAACACGGAGCCGATTATATCGATGTCAATGCCGGCATATTCGTGGGCAAAGAAAAGGATTACATGGACTGGCTCATAAAACTGGTACAGGAGGAAGTTGATGTACCTTGTTGTATAGACAGCCCGGACCCTCTTGTAGTAGAGTCCGCCCTCAAGCTGCACCAGGATAAGGCAGGCGTGCCCATGGTCAACTCCATATCCCTGGAAAGTGAGCGCTTTGACAACCTGCTGCCCATAATATCCGAACATAAGTGCAAGGTTGTGGCTCTTTGCATGAGCGACGAGGGCATGCCTGAAACCGCCGAAGACCGCTTCGCCATAGCGGAAAAACTGGTCAATGTACTGATGCAGAAAGGTGTCAAGGCCGATGACATTTACGTTGACCCCCTGGTTCAGCCCATCTCCACCAACAAAATGTATGGTGTGGAATTCTTGAATTCCATAGAAATGATCATGACCAGGCTGGAAGGTGTGCACACTGTCTGCGGCATGTCCAACATATCTTTCGGCATGCCCAAGAGGGCCATCCTCAACCGCAACTTCGTGGTCATGGCCGTGCTTAAAGGGCTGGATACGGCCATCATCAACCCCATGGACGCCAACATGATGGCCAATATAATCGTGGCAGAGACCCTGGCCGGCAAGGACGAGTTCTGCATGAACTTCCTTGAGGCCTACAGGGCCAACAAGTTTGAACTGTAACCAAGGACGGAACAACTAAGAATGCTCAAGGGAGAAGATACCGGAGAGGATATCGGCGTCGAATCGCGTTCCCCGCGGGTGGTCATCGCCTGCGGGGCTCTAAGACCGGAACTGGAGCATCTGCGTCAGGGGCGTGAAAAAGAGGTGCAGACATTTTATCTGCCTCAGAACATGCACCGGGCACCGCATCAGCTTCCGGAGCTGATCCAGGAAAAAGTGGATCATGCCTCTAAATACGCCTCTAAGATCATCCTGGGATACGGCCTGTGCTCCAACGGAATTGTCGGCGTCCAGGCCCCGGAGCAGGGTCTGGTGATTACCCGGTCCCATGACTGTGTGGCCCTTTTTCTGGGCTCCCTTGAGAAGTACAGACAGATAAGCCGGGATCATCCCGGTACATATTATCTCACCCGGGGATGGCTTGATGAAGGCAAAGACCCTCTGGGAACCATGGAAAACGAATATATTCCCAGGCTGGGACGCGCCTGGGCCGAATGGGGAGCCAGGGAGGAAATCAAGCATTATACCCGGTTTGTTTTCATAAATACCGGGGTCGGGGATATAGAAGCCATGAGGGAAAGGTCTATGGAAAACGCCCGTTTCTTCCACAAGGAATACCAGGAGGTCCAGGGAGACCTTGAATACCTCCGTCGGATCATGTTCGGGCCTTACGACAAGGAGTACTTTTACCTTGTCCCTGCCTTTGAAAAGGTCCAGCAGCGCTGGTATGTGCTGGACGATGCTGAACCCCAACCCGCAAACAGCTAAGGAGTTTTTTCATGAGCGACAATCAGGAATCAGTAATAAAGACCTGCAAATCATATTACGACAGTCACGATGCATGCATCTTTTACACCGAAGTCTGGGGCGGCGAGGAGCACCATCTGGGCATCTACCGCCGGCCTGAAGACACCCTATATGAGGCCAGCAAGAGAACCATAGACCGTATGGCCTCTTACTCCCGCAATCTTAAAGAACTGAAAGACAAGGCCCGGGTGCTGGATCTTGGCTCCGGATACGGCGGAACTGCAAGGCACTTGGCCAAAACCTTCGGTTGCCGGGTGGTGGGCCTGAATCTAAGCGAAACGGAAAACAACCGCCATCGTGAAATGAACCGGGAGCAGGGACTCGACCACCTCATCGAAGTGGTGGACGGCAACTTTGAAAATGTCCCTTACGAGGACAACTCTTTTGATGTAGCCTGGTCCCAGGACGCCTTCCTGCACAGCCCGGACCGCAAAAAAGTGCTTGGCGAAGCCGCCCGGGGTATAAAGCCGGGAGGGGAACTCATCTTCACCGACCCCATGCAGACTGAGGATGCCTACGCAGAATACTTAGACCCCATTTTAAAACGCATCCACCTGACCTCCATGGCAACACCCACATTCTACATTCAGGCGGCTCAAGAAGCAGGGCTCAAACTCAAATCCTTTGAAAACCTGCAGGTACAGCTTGCCAACCACTATGCCAAGGTTCTGGAGGATACCATAAAAATGGAAGATGAGCTGCGCAAAAAAGACGTCAGCCAGGAATATCTGGACAACATGAAAAAAGGCCTGGAGCACTGGAGTACCGGCGGCAGACACGGACACCTCACCTGGGGTATTTTCTGCTTTGAAAAAGCTTAGACCAATCTCCACCCTTATTCCATGAGAAGGACAGTCCTGCCGCACTTATTTTCAGGTAAGTGAGGCAGGACTGTCCCCTGCTGTCCTTTAAAATCTCAACAGATACGCTCAATTATTAGGTGGCGCATCTTACGGTTGACGAATAATTAGTGACTTCCTCCCGAAACCCTGTCATAAAAAACAAGAACCACGCGCTGCGAGTGGCAGGCCTTAGAGAGGATTAACCACGCCAAAGAGGCGTGGCAGGCATAGATTGACAGGATAAGCAATCAGCGGCCGGAAGCCGCAGCAGATTGCATTAGCTATCGCCAGAGGCGAGTGATTACCTTTTGGCCTGGCTTCCGGCCAGGACAAAAATGATTTTCTCTTCATCCATCTCTTAATCCTGTTAATCCTGTCAAAAAAGCTCTTTTCTTTATTGGGTTGCGGGCAAAGTCCGCGTTAGATATATCACTCGTAACTCCCTCTAAGTGACTACAATTCAAGTTCATTTATTTCAGCATGTCGCTGTCACAAAAATGTGTCATTTTATAAGCCCGGCACGATCCACTCCCCTCCTTGGTTAAGGAGGGGCCGGGGGTGGTTCGTTCTATAATGATCATTTCCTTTTATGTATCACTCGTAACTCCCTCTAAGTCACTACAATTCAAGTTCATTTATTTGAGCATGTCACTGTCACAAAAATTTGTCATTTTATGAGCCCGGCACGATCCGCTCCCCTCCTTGGTTAAGGAGGGGCCGGGGGTGGTTTGTTCTATAATGATCACTTCCTTATTTTGCTTGCACACAGGCTTGATCCGAAACGTCCCCGGGTGATGCTTGAAACCAAGCCTTGCATAATTCAAACTGGCTTTCAAGCCCTGGCTCAAGGCGTTCAGATTCACTTATATCCTGTTGCCAGCGCCCATTGCTGAATCTCCAAGGGCCGCCCTGCAACACCCCTGAGACTGATAAATCCTTAAAATGCCGGCCAGCTAAACTCTGCAGTTATGGATTGAGACTCATAGCATTGCCTGCGGTCCGCCAAATGAAGAACCAGTCCTCAACTCCATGTGCATGCAAAAAATATTGTAAAGCAAGACTTTTGCTGGTAGAGATCAATACAAGTCTTGCTGGGTGATACTTGACTGCCCGCTGCAAAGCCAGATGCCCACGCAGCACACAGACATTCAGAAAGGCAGCGCGGAAAAAGAGGCCTCTTCAGGGCAGCATCCGAAAAAGGAAGGGATTTCATACAACCACCCCCGGCCCTTAAGAAGTATGGGAGTAAGGGCGTATGGGAGTATGGGAGTCAAAACATCTTTACACCCAGACATGGATACCCCATACTTCCATACTTTCTTGCATGGGAGGGGAGTTCACACCGTGCACGTAATCCTTCATGTTTGTTTGAAATTTGTGCTAAGCGCTTAGACGACACTTCTGTCCAGCATGACCAGGAGAACCGGCTTGAAAAAATCCCCCAGAATCTTCATTTTTTCCCGGGACAGAACTTTCTACAGGGAAGCGGTCCGGGAAATGCGGTCTCTGGGCAGCTGTCATGCTGCAGATGATTTTCAGGATTTGAGAATTGACTTGCTGGAAAAATGCGAGGCAATCATCATGGACCTCCACCTGTCCCAAGAAAACCAGTTGAACTTTTTCAAAAAAAACATGGAGCAGCTCCACAGGCCGGCTGTCATTGTAGTTACAGACGAACATGACTCAGATCTCATTGAGACAGCCATCACCCTGGGAGCATGGGATTACTTTCAGAAACCGGTATTCTGGAAAAGACTGCGCGAGTCAGTCGGGCGAGCCCTGGAAGCCTCCAGCATTCTTTCAGCGATAAATGATGACGATTTCAAAAGGTGTGGAATCATTGGTTCGTCCCGAAGCATAAACTACTGCCTGGCCACCCTTGCATCATTCGCCCGCAGCAACTCCAACGTGCTCATCTATGGTGAGACCGGAACGGGAAAAGAGCTCTTCTCCAGGGCCGTACACCTGAACAGCCCCAGAAGTCACAAGCCATTCATTATCATAGACTGCGCCGCCCTGCCTGAAAACCTTGTGGAAAGCACCCTGTTCGGACATGAGAAAGGGGCTTTTACCACTGCAGACAAAAAACACACCGGGCTTATAAGGCAGGCTCACGGCGGAAGCCTCTTTCTCGATGAAATAGGAGAACTCTCTCTTAATACACAGAAACTTTTCCTGCGGGTTCTTCAGGAACGCCGCTTCAGACCGGTAGGCTCAGCTACGGAGATTTTCTGTGATTTCAGACTGGTTGCAGCCACAAACAAGGATCTGGACCGCATGTGCGCTGAAGGGACTTTTCGCCGGGACCTCCTGTTTCGTCTTCACAGTTTTGCCTTGACCCTGCCTCCACTCAACTCAAGAGAGGAAGACGTGCTGGAGCTCATGTACTATTTTCTGGACAGGATCTGCAAAAAACACGGCCTGGAAAACAAGCAGCCTTCCCCGGAGGTGATAGATGCTTTCGCAGGTTACAGCTGGCCGGGCAATGTTCGCGAGCTCATAAACACCCTGGAGCATATGGCCATCACGGCCCGCCATGAACCTGTTATTCAGCCGGAGCATCTGCCCCTGCCCCTGAAAGTTTTCTGCAAGCAGCAGGTCATGGAAAAAGACATGATGCAGGCCTGCACCGAGAGTCAAGAACCTGCACGCGACGAAGAATTCCCAAAGATTAAAGAGTACCGGGAGCAGGCCATAGCCCGCATTGAAAAAAAATACCTTGAAGAGCTTCTGCAGGCATCCGGTAAAGATATGCCCACCGCCTGCCGTCTTTCAGGGTTGTCCAGGCCCAGGCTCTACGCCATGCTCAAAAAATACGGCCTTTCACCTGTGAAACACCGCAAGATATAGCTCCTTTCTTTTTGACGACAATTTTATTTAAACTATTTAAGCCTCTTGCTGTCACACAAGCTTGTCATTATATGATCACGACACGGCCTGGCCCCTCCTTAAAAGCTGCCGCGTCTTGCAAGGCAAGACAAAAACATCCCCCAGATGTCTAACCAGAGCTTCAACTTCCTTTTAAAAATCTATAACCAATTGTTTTTAAAGACTTTGTGTGATGCAGGCACACAACTTGTTATAGTA
>NZ_QYZY01000358.1:0-1066 GCF_003838035.1 Desulfonatronospira sp. MSAO_Bac3
CAAGCTGTTGCTGCTGATGGCTGGGATTTTACTGGCTGGACCGGCGACTTTTCTGGAACTGAGGCTTCTGTTGTGCTGGTCATGGATGCGGACAAGAGCGTGACGGGTGTCTTCGAGCAAATCACGGAACCGGAGCCTGTAGATGAAGTATTTGTATTTGATCCCAATGCCTATGAGACAGGCTACAATCCGGTGGGAGACATATTTATCCAGCGCCGGCCTGGATCCAGTGATTTTAGCGCTGGTACGGGCATAGTGGAAACAAGTACTCCGCTGGGAAGCAAGGTTATGTATTTTGCCAATGACCAAGTGAACAACTGGAATGATGGAGGAGATCGTTGGCTTTTCTGGAACGAGGTTCCAGCGGAAATGGAAGAGGTTGAGTTTCTTTATCTGTTCCGTCGCAGCGATGTCGTGGAGACGGAGCTTCTGGGCTGCATGCGCATGAGCGGAGATGGAGAGCTTAACACTTATGCTGCAGGGCTTCGTAACAATCCTGATGAAATAAGAGGTCGCCGCCTGCTAAATAATGATGACTTAATAGAAGCTGGTGCAGTTTATCATAATCTGTCCGGAGATACAGTTGGTGACTGGATATGGGTGCGTGGCCGGATGGATCAGGATTCTTATACAATCAGGTCCAGAGCATGGCTGTATGGAGATAATGAGCCGGAAAACTGGATGCTGGAATGGACTGACCAGGATGAAGCCATGAAAGCAGGCGGGTTTGGTCTGGAAGTATATATACGCCAGGCAGGAGAGAACGTTGAACTGGCCTGGCTGTCTGTGGGGATGCAGGGGTATACAGCTCCAGGTCCGGATGATGTGCCGGAATTGCCTGAACCCATAGAATATCACACTCTGGACATTTCAGTGGAGGGCCAGGGAGCAGTGAGTATATCTCCTGAGCTTGATCGGTATGAATCCGGCGAAAGTGTGGAGCTACAAGCTGTTGCTGCTGATGGCTGGGATTTTACTGGCTGGACCGGCGACTTTTCTGGAACTGAGGCTTCTGTTGTGCTGGTCATGGATGCGGACAAGAGCGTGACGGGTGTCTTCGAGCAAA
>NZ_QYZY01000359.1:0-1100 GCF_003838035.1 Desulfonatronospira sp. MSAO_Bac3
GGACAGGCACTCCGGGACCCACTTGAGCATCATTTTGTGCTTAAAATATCTCATTTTTTGGGACAAGTGGGTCCCGGAAGAGCCAGTCCCCATGCCACATGCAAAGCGCTAAACAGATACATCCAGACCTTTTCAATAGAGGTGAATCCATGAACATCAGCAATCTATCCCAGCCCGAGCCTTTCGCCCTCAAGGATTGCGCCCTCATCACCATCGCCACCGGACGCAAGGCCCATACCCTGGCCGAACTCGGGGATCACATCAGGGATGTGAATCTCGACAGTGTCTACCACCATTTCTGGGGAGGGCTGCTGGGGGCGCGCTTTGAAGAGCGCGAATTCAACAATGATTTTGCCGTATGGTGCCGCAGGCAGCTGCGGGAACAGGCCCTGGCCGAGCAGCTGGCTGTAATCGATCCGGTGGAACACCGGGATCTGGAGGATCTGCGCCGTGAACTCCTGGAGACCATCGAGGGAAGGCTGGATGAGAGCGAAACAGCGCACTGGCTGCAGGCATTCCGGCCCTTTGAGTTTATCCGTTCTCAGCTGGTCATCTTTGACACCGGAACCCGCCTTGCCCGGCCAGAAGCACTGGCCGAGGTTATCCCCGAACTTTCTACGGGCACCATCTTTTATCACTTCATTGACGCCCGGCGTCGGGTGCCCGGTGGTCTGGATGATTTCAGCTACTGGCTTATGGGTTTTGAGGAGCCGTACTTTGAACTGCGCCGGGGACTGGCCGGGATAGATCCCTTCTTTTCCAGTCTGAGCAGTATACGCGAGGAAATGACCAGGGTCTGTCTGGAATGCCGGGACAGGGGGGATAAATCATGAGCAGCCTTCTTGATGCGTATGCCAAGGTGGCGGGACAGGATGTAGTATCCCATCTGAAACAGCTGGCAGCCCCACTGCGGGGGATGAAGGTGGTCCATGTCAACTCCACCCGCAAAGGGGGAGGGGTGGCCGAAATCCTGGAAAAACTGGTGCCCCTTACCGCTGAACTGGGCCTGGACGTTCGCTGGGAGGTCATAAGCGGCAACGAACAATTTTATCAGTGCACCAAGGCCATGCACAATGCTTTGCAGGGGCTGGCCGCACCAA
>NZ_QYZY01000360.1:0-2942 GCF_003838035.1 Desulfonatronospira sp. MSAO_Bac3
ACATTATTATTGCCCTGCAGTCTGTTTTCGCTCATATCCCTGTCTCTAATCTTGAGAGTTAAAAATTTATTCTGTAAAGTTTAAAGCCCCTCCGGCTAATCCCATTTAAGACGTTTGGGAGTATGTAAGTATGGGAGTGTGCACGTACTTTAGACGTATGTACGTATGCAAGTTTTTAGAGTTTTAGAATGCTCCCGCACGCCCACACGTCCCCACTCCCATACTTCTTCCCCTATGCCTTGCATCCCTCAATCCCCCAATCCTTAAATTTCTTAATCCCTCTGCCCCATGCTCCATGCCCTACGCCCTATGCCTTGCATCCCCCAATCCCTCAATCCCTAAATTCCTGAATTCCCCAATCCCATGATCCTTAATCCTCCAACTCCCTGACCTCAGCTGGACCGCCTTCACCCTCATAAACTTCACCCTTTTCCAGATCCAGGACGCGATCCGCCATTTTTATCAGTTCCTGGTTGTGAGTTATGACCACTACGAATACTTCTTTTTCTTTCAACTTTGCAAGCACTTCCTTCATGGCTTCTCTGCCGGGCTGGTCCAGGTGCGAGTCAGGCTCGTCAAGGACCAGCATCCAGGGGTCGTTGTACAGAGCTCTGGCCAGCACTATGCGCTGTTTCTGGCCTCCTGAGAGATTGATGCCTCCAGACCCGATACGGGTGTCGTATCCATTGTTGAGTCCCAGTATCATATCATGCGCACCGGCCTGCATGGCCGCATCCACTACTGCCGGCGAATCCACTTCATCCAGCCTGGCTATGTTTTCGGCCACGGTTCCGGAGAACAGCTCCACTTCCTGGGGCATGTAGCCAAGCTTCTGCCCAAGGAGTGATTGATCCAGTTCGTCCACCGGAGTCTCATCCAGATACACCCTTCCCTTATCAGGCTTCCAGAGTCCTAGCATGACCCGGGCAAGGGTGGTTTTTCCCGCTCCGCTGGGACCGGTTACAGCCAGCATCTGCCCGGGATAAATATTAAAAGATATCCCCTTGAGCACAGGAAGGCTGTTTATGCTTACGTGCACATTGTCCGCCCTGTACACTCCAGGTTTATCCGGCGGGTCCATGTCCTCGTCTTCATGATCAGGACCACTACCCAGCAGTTCATTTAGCCTTTTATAAGCGATCCTGGCATCAACAAGGCTTCGCCATGCGTTGCCCAGCATCATGATGGGCGACAGAGCCCGGCTCATGAACATTGCCGAGGCCACCATTGTGCCCAGGGTTATTTCATGGATGATTATCAGGTAGGCTCCTGTAGCCATGACACTGATAACCGTACCCATCATGATGAACTTGGCCAGGCTTTGAAAAAAGCCGTTTCTGGCCGCCAGGGTATCTTCGTAGTAGACATCCTGGTCGTTGTACTGCCGCCACTGCCTGGTCATGGCTGGAAACATGCCCATGGCGAACACGGTCTGGGAGTTGCGCATGGAGGAATTCAAAAACTGGTCCGTGGTCATTGCCGACTGGGAATGAAGGGCCTGCATGCGCGAAGTGGTGATTTCCTGCACCACTACCAGCAAAAACAAAAGCAGGGCTCCGCCGCAGGCAATGATACCCAGAAGGGGATGAAACAGAAAGATAACCGCCAGGAAAACCGGGACCCAGGGGGTGTCAAACAGGGCGAATATGCCTGTGCCGCCCAGGAAATTGCGGATGCTGTTTACATCCTTGAGCCCCTGGGTATGCCTGGGAGAGCCGGGCTCAACAGAGCTTCTGATCATCCGGGCAAATACGCGGGTGGCTACTATCCGGTCGAACTGCACCCCAATGCGCACCAGAAGCTTGGACCGGATTACTTCAAGGATGCCGGACACCACGTAAAGTCCGACCACAGCTGCAGTCAGGAAAAACAGGGTTTCCATGCTGCGGCTGTCCATTACTTTGTCGAAAAGATTTCTCAAGTACAGGATATAGGCCAGGGCCAGCAGGTTTATAAACATGCTGAAAAAGAACCCGCATCCTATATGCGGCAGAAATTTAACCAGATATTTTCGCATTCCAGATTTTCCAGTGATTAGTTTTTACTTTGATCCACTATTTAAGACGTATGGGGGTATGTACGTAGTTAAGAAGTATGGGAGTATGTACGTATGGGCGTATGCACGTATTTAAGAAGTATGTACGTCTTAACTCCCAAACTCCCATACGCCCATACGTCCCTACTCCCACACGTCTCCCCACTCCCCTACGTTCTACACCAGTTGTCTGCCTTATTGGACATGGTTATCAATTGGGCAATGATATATTCGTAACGCTCATCAAGATTCTGGCGTCTTTCATCTTCCAGGTAGCCAAATTTTCTGGCTAAATCTAAACATGCTTGAACTTCAGTAGCTTCGGTTTCGGCATCACTTAGCTTTGCTATGAAGGCTGCCTTATATCTTCGTTTTCTCCATGCCTCGGCAGTGTTCAGGCAAACAGACATGGAGGCCCTCCGGATCTGATCTCCAAGGGCAAACCGTTCTTCTATCGGAAATGTCCTGGCAAACTTGTTGATCTCTCCAGCCAAATCCAAGGCGTTTTGATAAACTTCCAGCTCTCTGAAACTTTTAGCAAATTTACCCATGCTTCACTCCCATACTTCTTCGAGTATGTACGTATTTAAGACGTATGGGAGTATGTACGTATGGGGGTATGCACGTATTTAAGACGTATTTACGTCTCCACTCCCAATAACTCCCCCACTTCTTCGAGTATGTACGTATGCAAGTATGGGCGTATGCACGAATTTAAGACGAGTGCACGTCTTTACTCCCATACGCCCATACACCCATACGTGTTCACTCCCACACTCCCATACGCCCATACGTCCACACGTCTTCACTCCCACACTCCCATACGCCCCTACTCCCATACTCCCATACGCCCCTACTCCCATACTCCCATACGCCCAAACGCCCATACGTCCAAACGTCTCACTTA
>NZ_QYZY01000035.1:0-2723 GCF_003838035.1 Desulfonatronospira sp. MSAO_Bac3
CAAGCAAAAGGCTGTGGCCCAGGAAACCATGGACATATATGCCCCCCTGGCCAACAGGTTGGGCCTTTATCGGCTCAAAATCCAGCTGGAGGATTTGAGCCTTCGGTACATGAAGCCCGACGTCTATTTTCAGATCCAGGAAGGGGTGAACAAGCAGAAAGTCGTAGGCGAGCAATATATCCAGAAGGTCTGCAAAAACATTGAAGAGATACTGGAGCAAAACTCCATTCAGGGCCGTGTTTCGGGTCGCATGAAGCATATCTACAGCATCTACCACAAAATGGTGCAGCAGGGCCTCAGCCTGGACCAGGTCTTTGATATAATCGCTTTCAGGGTGCTGGTGCAGAGCATAAAGGACTGCTATGCCGTGCTGGGTCTGGTGCACTCCATATGGAAGCCTGTTCCGGGGCGGTTTAAGGATTATATATCCATGCCCAAGGCCAATATGTACCAGAGTCTGCACACCACTGTCATAGGTCCCGACGGGGAGCGCATCGAGATTCAGATCCGCACCGAGGAAATGCACAAGATGGCCGAGTTCGGGGTGGCTTCGCACTGGCGTTACAAGGAGGACGGCAAAAACAGGTTCAAGGACAAGGACGCAGAGAGGTTTTCCTGGCTCAGGCAGATCCTGGACTGGCAGGAAGAACTCAAGGATCCCAGGGAATTCATGGCCTCACTGCGCTTTGATCTTTTCGAGGACGAGGTTTACGTTTTCACTCCCCGCGGTGAGGTCAAGGAACTGCCTGAAGGGGCTACTCCAATTGATTTCGCCTATATGATCCACACCGAGGTGGGGGACCGATGTGCCGGAGCCAAGGTCAATGGTAAACTGGTTCCTCTGAATACAGTACTGAAAAACGGGGACACAGTAGAGATCATCACCGACCCTCATCGCCATCCCAGCCGGGACTGGCTGAGGCTGGTGAAAACCGCCAAGGCCCGTACCAGGGTCAAGCAGTGGATCCGCAACGAAGAGCGTCAGCAGAGCATCGCACTGGCCAAGGAGGTCCTGGAAAAAGAAGGCCGCAAGATGGGCCTAAACATCAACAAGGTGTTAAAGCAGGGACAGCTTCAGCCCATAGCTGCGGATTTTTCGTACAAGTCGGTTGATGACCTGCTTTCAGCAGTGGGCTATGCCCGCATAACTCCCAGGCAGGTTTTAAACAGGCTTCTGCCCCGGGAAGAACAGCGCCCGGCCAAGGGGGAAACAGGCGAACAACAGGAGAAGCCGGAGGAAAAACCGGCTCCTTCTGTGGCCAAAAAGGAAGGGGTACAGATCAAAGGGGTGGGGGATGTCCTGGTAAGATTTGCCAAGTGCTGCAATCCTCTTCCCGGAGACCCCATTGTAGGCTACATCAGCCGGGGAAGGGGGGTGACCATTCATACAGCGGATTGCGCCAACTGCCAGGAAATGGAGCCTGAGCGCAAGCTGGAGGTGTCCTGGGCCGGGGAGACGGACAAGGATTTTCCGGCCAAGATCAAGATGCTTTGTCAGAACCGCAAGGGTGTCCTGGCCAAGATAAGCGGACTTTTGACCAAGGAGGACGTGAATATTGACGCAGGCACGTTCAAGTCCAACGTAGACGGAAAAACCGAGGTGGTTTTTACAGTAATGGTCCAGGATTCCAATCACCTGTACTCAACCATAGAGAAGCTGCGCAAGCTGCCTGAAGTGCAGGAAGTTATGCGTATTGCGGAATAAAGGTCAGGGGTCAGGGATCAGAGGTCAGAGGTCAGAAGTCAGGGATTAGGGATCAGGGATCAGGGATCAGGGATCAGAAGTCAGGGATCAGAGGTCAGAGGACCCCAGTGAAACACGCTGAAAGGGAACCAGGTTTCACGGGGCAAGCAGAAGTCAGGAGACGGGGGACGTCGCTGCGGATAAGTTCCCCTGCCGGGAAATGTAACCCCGGCAGGGATTTTTTTGTGGGTGGCCTGGCTGGTTTCAGCCATTCATCGGGCTAGACCCTCTGGATCTCAAAGTTCAGGTCTTCGCCGGCCAGGGGATGGTTGGCGTCCAGGGTCACTGTTTCCTCCTTGACCTCGACTATGACTGCAGGAAACTCCTGGCCTTCAGGGTGCTTGAGCATGAGCTGCTGGCCCACGTTCTGGGGGATTTCATCGGGGAACTTGTCCTTGGGCACATCAATAATCATATCGTCGCGCCGGTCCCCATAGGCCTGGTCCTTGCCGATGGTAACCTGCTTGCTTTCACCCTCGTCCATATCCCGAACAGCATCCTCGATGCCAGGGATGACCTCACCTTTGCCCATGGTAAATTCCAGGGGTTCCTTGTCCTGGGAGCTGTCAAACACCGTTCCGTCATTAAGCTTTCCGGTGTAATGTACTTTTACCTGGGTTCCGTCTTCTACTTTGGACATCAATCTTCTCCTTTGGTTTTTCTCACCCCGCACTTACTTTTTCCGGCTTGTTAATCAGGCCGTCAGCTGGTTGCACATAGCTGTCGCACCTGGAATCGGGAACAGCTCTGGAAAAAGTAAGTGCGGGGTGGATTTTACTTTTTATTTATCTGGACCTTATTCACGATTTTCTGGTAGTATTCCTGGTGTTCTTCGAGGTTCACCGGGCGTTTGCGCATGATATTCATCCTGGTGACCAGGAGATTGAGTTTCTGGATGCGGCGGTAAGCCTCTTCCTCTTCCCGGCTGTTCTGGAGAAGCTCTCTGGTGGTGGTGATTTCTTTTTGCAATTCCACTTCC
>NZ_QYZY01000361.1:0-7715 GCF_003838035.1 Desulfonatronospira sp. MSAO_Bac3
ATAAAGTTACCAACATGTTGGTTTGAAATTTGTGCTAAGTCTAAAAGACCAATGGAAGGACATCGTTCAGACGCAGGTAAAGAAGAATTTCATTGAAATGTTGAACATCACCCTTGAACATACTTGGGCATTGCAAGGATTGGATCCGCTGCACAAGGATCCTTTCGACCGTCTATTGATTGCTCAATCCTTATGCGAATCTCTTGTTCTGGTTTCAAAAGATCCTCTCATTCATCAGTACCCGCAAGTTTCAGTTCTCTGGGAATAAAGACAATCTACTCTAAATTTCAAATGTAATGTAAGCCATGATAGATTATGAAAAAAGTCTGAACCCGGCGCAGCTGGAGGCGGTGACCACTACCCGGGGTCCGGTGCTGGTTATTGCCGGTGCCGGCAGCGGCAAGACCCGGACCATTGTTTACCGCCTGGCATACCTTGTTGAGCAGGGGGTGCCTCCTGAGAGTATCCTGCTTCTAACCTTCACCCGCAAGGCCGCCTCCCAGATGCTGCGGCGCGCCGGAGAGCTTTTGAACCGGGAGATGGGCATGGTCAGCGGGGGGACCTTTCACGGGTTCAGCTATATGATCCTGAAGAAGTTCGCCCCGGCCCTGGGATTTCCCCAGGGGTTCTCGGTAATGGATGCGGCTGACGCTGAGGAGCTTTTCAAGGGCGTGCGCAATGAGCTGAAAGTAGGACAGGGGGACAAGTCCTTTCCCCGCACCCGCACAATACTTTCTTATCTGAGCAAGGCCCGCAACAAGGAATTATCCCTGCAAAGCATTATCGAATCCGAGGCAGCCCACCTGCATAATTACCTGGAAGACCTCAAAAAGCTGGAAGACGCTTATTTCCTGGAGAAACAAAAGCAGGCCCTGCTGGATTTTGATGACCTGCTTTTTTTCCTGGAAAGGCTCCTCACGGACAACTCCGAGGTCCTGGAATACGTGCGCAGCGTGTACAGCTACGTCATGGTGGACGAGTACCAGGACACCAACCTGGTCCAGGCCAGGCTGGCCAGGCTCATCGCCTCGGATCAGGGCAATATAATGGTTGTGGGGGACGACGCCCAGTCCATCTACGGCTTCCGCGGGGCGGACGTGGGCAATATCCTGGATTTTCCGGGCACCTTTCCCGGGGCCAGGGTGATCAAGCTGGAGCAGAACTACCGCTCCACCCAGCCGGTGCTCAGTCTCACCAACTGCATTCTGTCCAGCATGGGCCAGAAATACGAAAAAAATCTCTTTTCCACCCGTACCGACGGGGCCAGGCCGGAGCTCATCACCCCGTCAAGCGACATGGCCCAGGCCGGGGCTGTTCTTTCCCGGGTGGAGGAGCTCAGCAGCAGATACCCCCTGCACGATATAGCTGTTCTTTTCCGGGCGGCGTACCATGCCTATCCCCTGGAGGTGGAGCTGAACAAGGCTTCCATCGGCTACCAGAAATTCGGGGGCATGAAATTTTCTGAGGCGGCGCACATCAAGGATGTCTTGTCCCTGATGCGCATGGTCCAGGACCCTCCGGAGATTCTGGCCTGGAAGAGGGGGCTGGGGCTTTTGAAGGGGGTGGGTCCCAAGACTGCCCAGCGCCTGTACCAGGCCTACTGCACCTCTTTGACCTCAGGGGATGGTTCGGAGCTGAAAAAGTTCGAGACCAAAAACGAGCAGTTCGCCGGACTCATGGAGCTTCTGCGCAGGCAGAAGAACCTGCCGGCCAGTCCTTCCAGTTTTTTGACGGAGGTGCTGGATTTTTATCGACCCTTCCTGGAGGAAAAGCACATGGAGGACCTGCCCAGGCGGCTAAGCGGTCTGGAGCAGCTGGAGCAGATAACCTCTGCCTACAATCATCTGGAAGCCTTTCTGGCGGACATGGTCCTGGAAAATTCCGACCCGGTGGGGATGCAGGCCAGGGAAGACGCCCTGGTACTGTCCACAATTCATTCGGCCAAAGGGCTGGAATGGTCTGCGGTGCTTTTAATCGACCTGGTGGAGGAGCGCTTCCCCTCCAGGCGGGCCATGCAGGACCCGGATGACATGGACGAGGAGCAAAGGCTTTTATACGTGGCCTGCACCCGGGCCAGGGATTACTTAGGACTTTTTGTGCCTCAGAGCATCTACCAGCGAAGCACCGGCTTCAACCAGCGGGTCTGGCCCAGTCCCTTTGTGCGGGAAATCGATACGTCTTTGTACAGCAAGGTGAAAGAGCAGGCCGGAATTTTCTCCGGGGAAAAAAAGAATCCGCAAGGTGATGGGCCGCTGCCGGGGGAGGTAAGCCCCCGGTCCAGCAGGCGCAGTCAGACGTCAGCTGTGCCGGCCGGGGGATACTGCCGGCACAAGGTCTTCGGCCGGGGCAAGGTGGTCCAGGCCCTGCCGCCCAACAAGTACAAGGTCAATTTCCCCGGGGTGGGGCTCAAGACCATAAGCGGTGACTACCTGAATTTTGAAGAATAATCGTAACTGCTCACCTTAATGATATGACCTCCAGTGGTCCGGAAATTCGGCCCCTGGCTTTTCGGCCGCAGGTTCTGAATAGTTACGAATAATCCAAATAATCCATAAACCAACCATTGCTTATGCTTAAATCCGAAGATCATTTTCTGGAAATAGTCAACAGCCTTTTCCCCAGGGAGCATCCGCACATGGTGGTGGGCAGGGGTGACGACTGTGCAGTTCTCAAGTGTCCTGCAAGCCTGTGCATGAGCAGTGATCTCTTCCTGGAGGACGTACACTTCAGAACCAGGTATTTCACCCCGGAAGACATCGGGCACAAGGCCCTGGCGGTGAACTTAAGCGACCTTGCAGCGGGCGGGGCCAGGCCCCTGGGTTTTAACCTCAATCTCATCTGGCCGGTATACCTGGACGAGGACTTCTGCAGAAGCATGCTGTCTTCAATGGCTGAGCTGGGGGCAAAGTTCAAGCTGGCCCTCACCGGAGGGGACTTAAGCTTCGGCAAATCCCTGGGTCTTGCCGTGTGCATCTGGGGAAAAAGCCCTGCCAGACAGATGCTAAGAGGTAAAGCAGAGCCCGGGGACGTACTTTTTGTCGTGGGCAAGGCAGGCCTGGCGGCATGCGGGCTCAGTCTGCTGGAGGAAAACGATCCCGGACTGGACAGGTATCCGGAATGTGTGGCTCAACACCTGAGACCCAGGCCCCTGGTGCGCGAGGGGCAGGTGCTGGCCGGGATAGAGGAGGTCAAGGGTCTTATGGACGTCTCCGACGGCCTGGCCCGGGACCTGCCCAGGTTCTGCAGGCGGGGAACCGGGGTGGAGATCTGTTCGGATTTCAGGGTTCATCCTGAGGTTGCATTTTTCTGCCGGGACAGAGGCCTTGATCCTCTGGCCACGGCGCTCAAGGGAGGGGAGGATTACGCCCTGCTGGGAGCGTGTACACGTAAGGGGTGGGATACGGTCAAAAAAAAGATTCTGGACTGCAGAAGGCTGGGAACAGTTACGGATAAGCCGGGTATATTCCTGCAGGACAGGGAGCTTGGCCTCAAGGGATTTGATCATTTTGAAAAATAAGGGCCTGCACGATTCGCGCAGGCCCTTATTCGATGTGACTTTAAAAGTCATTTTTTCAGTCAAAGACATCAGATATCGGATGTCAGATGTCAGAGGTCAAAAAAACAAAGAGTTATGTCACGCGAACCACGCCAACCACGCGAAGTGCGTAGCAGGACGCGTGATTCATTCCTGAATGATTCATTTCCCGACGTTTTGCAGGTGCATCTTATTTAAATGCTGCAAAACAGTCAGGTGCAGCGCATATTATTCGTCAGGCGGCAACGTGCACTCATTTATTCCGCATTCGCTCAGGCTGGCATCCAGGTAAGCCCTTTCATCAGGACCGAGGATGCCCATGGACAGGGCCATGACTGTCCACAGGTGAACACATTCGTAGCCTCCTTCAAAGTGGTGGGAGAGGTCGTGTACCTGGGAGTGGCAGTTGTGACATGGTGTAATCACATATTTAGCCCCGGTTTCCATGATCTGGTCGTGTTTGACCTTGCCGTAGCTCTGACGGGCTGACTTCAGGCCGGCTTGAAGAAATCCACCGCCTCCGCCGCAGCAGAAGTTGTTGGATTTGTTGGGCCAGGTGTCCACGAAGTTTTCTTCGCCCACGCAGGCCTTGAGCACGTAACGCATATCATCGGCAATGGAGTCGCCGAAGGTTTTGCGCACCATGTTGCAGGGGTCCTGTACTGTGAACTTGATCTTGAGATCCTTGTTCCAGTCCGAGGAAAGCTTGATCCTGCCTTCCCTGACCCAGTCGGCATAGAGCCGGATTATGGATTCGATTTTGAATTTGTGAGGAATGTTGAACTTTTCCAGTCCGAACCGGACTGCGTAGAGTTCATGCCCTCACTCCGTGTTGAGCCAGTATTCACAGCCCAGGGCGTCTACGGCCTCGGCCTTTATGCGAACAATTTTTTCCCACTCAGCATCGTTGGCTGCGAACATACAGTAGTTTTCCGCGGCCCAGCCGGCTCGGCCATAAGTCCAGTCTGCCCCTGCCTCGTGCATGATTTTCCATAAGGGAACCATTTCGTCGGGTTCTGTCATGGGCTCGCGGGAGTTCTGGTTGAGAAAATACTTGGCCCCCTTACGGTCAAAAGTGACCTGCAGGTCCTTGTATCCGCGCTGCTGACTGCGGACCTGCTCCAGGGTTTCTTCCACGGCCTCGACGAAATCTTCTGAGGTTGCTCCCATGGAACTGGTGGCATCGTCGATCATGGCCGCTTTACAGGATTGCACGATTCCCCTTGGCTTTTTTTCCTCGGGCCAGGTTTTGCGGGCCTGGAAAACAAGCTGGGGGATATTGATCTGCATGGGACATGCATGAACACACCTGGTGCACATGGTACACATCCAGACCCAGGGGGTGGAGGTTACTTCTTCATCCATGCCCAGGGCTGCCATGCGCAGGAACTTCCTGGGATCCATTCCTTCCAGCCCGGTGGCCGGGCAGCCGGAAGAGCAGGCTCCACATGTTAGACAAAGGTTTAAGTGCCCCTGTTCAGGCAACAGATCTCTAACCTTGTCCAGAAAGGTTTCTTTGGGCTCTGCTCCCAATTTTAGAGCTGCATCTGCCATAGATGTCCTCCTTGGGGGTTTATTGTTAAATTTTTCTCAAGAGTTAGCAGAATATTGCAGAAAAATACGATAAAAACATCAGCTGGCCCCTTTAGCTCTTAGAATATGCTAAAAGCTGTAAGGATTCAACAAATATTTTTAATGGGCACAGATTTACATTTTTGAGGTGAAATGGCAAGCAGGAGTTTGCGGTTTTTTCTGTTCGGATAACCAGGAGGTTGATAGATGTCGGCACAGGCGCTTATTGTACTGGCTCACGGCAGCCGCAACTTCAGGGCCAACCAGGCATTTCTGGAGATGGTGGAGAAAGCGGGTCAGGAGAGCGAAGAGAAGAACATTTTTGGTGCCTTTTTTTCCCTGGCGGATCCGGGTCTGGAAGATGTGGTGCAGAAGCTCTGCCGGGAGGGAATTGAAAAGATATTGATTTTTCCCTACTTTCTTCTGGACGGCAGCCACGTGGAAAAGGATATCCCGGAACGTGTGCGGTTGATGGGTGAAAATTTTCCACGGGTCAGTTTTGAAATATTGAGCTCCCTGGAGCACGAACCCCTTATGAAGAGTATCGTAGTTGATAGGGCGAGGAGGGTAAGTTTGTAAGTGTGGGAGTGTGGGAGTATGGGAGTGGAAGAGGATGCAAGGCATGGGGCATAGGGCAGGGAGCATAGGGCATGGGGAAGAGAGAGTAAGAAGGTGTGCGAGGAAACGGGACATAAAAGAGGAACAGGGCTGGGCAAGAACTAAGGAAAGTCTGGGGGAATGGAAATGATTACATCTGAAAAGGTCTGGGAAAGGCTGGAGGAAATCAGAAAGAAAAGGCCGCTGGTGCTCAACCTGACCAATATAGTGGTGACCAGTATTACGGCCAATGCCCTTCTGGCCCTGGGGGCGTCCCCGGCCATGACCAGGTCGGAGCATGAAGTGGAGGAGCTGACATCTCTTGGTTCTGCACTGGTTTTAAACATGGGCACGCCATGTATGAACCAGGTCCAGGCCATGCGCCTGGGTGCATCCAGGGCGGTAAAGCTGGGTGTCCCGGTGGTGCTGGATCCTGTGGGGGCCGGGGCCAGCAAGCTGCGTGTGGATGCTCCCATGGAGTTTTTAAAGAAAGGCTGGGTAAGCATACTGCGGGGCAATGCCTCGGAGATCATGGCCCTGGGGGGCTCCGGGGACAAGCCCAGAGGGGTGGACAGCCTGCATGGATCTGCCCTGGCCCTGGAAGCGGCCAGGGAACTTTCCAGTCGTTATGAATGCGTGGTCTGCGTCAGCGGGGAGAAGGACCTGGTGGTTTCCGGGGATAAGCTCCTGACGGTCAATAACGGCCACCCCATGATGACTAAGGTTACCGGGATGGGATGCTGCAGCACCTGCCTGGTGGCGGCATTTTCTGCCGTGGAAAAGGATTTTTTGCAGGCTGCGGCTATGGGCATGGCAGTCATGGGCCTGGCCGGGGAAAGGGCCGTCCTGGAAGCCGGGGGACCGGGAAGCCTGCAGACAGGATTTCTGGATATTTTGTATGCAATGGATAAAGAGATGCTGCAAGGCATGCACATCAAGGAAGAGGTATAAATGGAGGCAGTAGCTGTCGGAGTTTGCCAGACCCGGGTGATGCGCCGGGTAAGTGATATTCAGCCCTGGCTGGACCTGATTGAAAGGCAGCAGGGCCCCTGTCTCTGGGTGTTTCCTGAACTGTTCATGGGCGGATTTGATTATTTGCAAAGGGACCGCTGCTTAGAGATGAATCTGGAGGTCAGGCAGATAATGAGCGAGTTCGCATCCAGAACGGAGAATGTCCTGGCCGGGAGCTTCTGGGAGGAAAAGGACGGAAGGATATACAACGCCTTTGAGCTTTTCACTCCGGACGGGGAAAAATATTCGCCATACCAGAAGCTGCATCTGTTTAAGCCGGGCAAGGAGAATATGCACTTTGAACCGGGGCGGCATGCACCGCAGTGTTTTGAATGGAAAGGTATAAAAATTGGATTCGGCATCTGCCATGATCTGCGCTATCCTGAGCTTTTTCTGTACCAGCACGAATTCGAGCCGGATCTTTTTATACTCACTTCGCAGTGGCCTATGGCCAGGGTGGAGCACTGGCAGGCCCTCTTAAAGGCCAGGGCCATCGAGAACCAGTGTTACGTTCTGGGGTGCAACGGTACAGGGGCTTCCGAACTGGGGGACCTGGCCGGACATTCATGCCTGATTACCTCCTGGGGCAAAACCGTGTTCAGCCTGAGCAAGGAAGTGGGGCTGAAGAAATCCGGGCTGCAGGCGGAAGTGATCCTCACGGACCGCAGGGGATTTGACAGCCGCAGGTCTGATTTTTTTCATTTGGATTCAAGAATTTAGGAATTTAGGAATTTAGGGATTGGGGGATTGAGGGATTGAGGGATTGAGGGAGAGTAGCAAGGGGCATGGGGAAGATGAAGATTTTTTGGCACTGGCAGCCGTGGGCTGCACATGGGCGGCTTCGCCGCGCACGGTTAAGAGTGGAGCCTGTCATGCAGAGTTTCTTGCCTGACATGCTGTCTGGGCTCTTTATTCTTCAAAACCGTGTGTGCGGAGCACCTGCCTGCCCGCTAAAATTCCGCAGGACAGCAAAGCGTATTTTAGTCGGGTGTGAAGCCTG
>NZ_QYZY01000362.1:0-7619 GCF_003838035.1 Desulfonatronospira sp. MSAO_Bac3
AAAGCTCTCAAAGATATCTGTCAGCTTATCCTCCGGGATGCCCGGACCAGTATCCTGCACCTCGAACCTGACAACCTGCTTAGAAGAACCATCCTGGCTGTCAGCAGGCCTCGCTCTCAATGTCACCTGGCCATGACTGGTGAATTTCACAGCATTGCCCACCAGGTTGCGCAGTATCTGCTCCAGGCGACTGGCATCCCCCAGAAGATTATCCTGAACTCCCGGGTCAAGGCTTTTGGACAGACTGATGCCTTTTTTCTCTGCCTGAGCTGCATACAGAACCTGAACCCTGTCCAGCACGGCAGACAAGGTGAACTCCCGGCTGCTGAGCTCCATCCTGCCGGCCTCCACCTTGGACAGGTCCAGGATATCGTCGATGATCCGCTGCAGGGACCTGGCCGATTCCCGGGTCATATCCATTATACGCCTGCCGTTTTCGCTGCTTATCTCTGATGCCAGCATCTCCATGGAGCCCATGATTCCAGTCAGCGGAGTGCGGATCTCGTGGCTCATATTGGCCAGAAAAGTCGATTTGGCTCTATTGGCAGCTACAGCCTGCTCCTTAGCCTGGATGAGTTCCTGTTGGGCCTTTTCCAGCTCTGAGATATCTATAGACACCCCGAGCATCCCCATCCTGCTGTACAAATTAAAAGGATAGACAGTGAACAGGGCCGGAAACTTCTCCCCGCTTTTGCGCACCAGCCATACCCGGCCATGCCAGGGCTGGTTCCGGGCTACCGCAGCATGGATCTCTGGAACCTTTTCAAAATTCTCCTCAGAATGTAGCATGAAAACCGATTTGCCCAGCACCTCCTCCTTGTTGTAGCCCAATATATTTTCTGCGCCCGGGCTGAAATCCCGAATCAAGTGATCCTGCTGGTCATTGGCAGGCTCAGTAAGCACAAATGAAACATTCTGCGCAGCCTTCAGAATCAACTCCAGCTTCTGCTGTTGAAGCTTCATCTCCGTGATATCCCTGCCTACACTCTGGATTTCGACTATGTCCCCGCTGTCGCGGAATATGGCACTGCTCTCCCAGTGCATCCAGTAAAATCCGCTGGGAGTCACCAGTCTGTGGGCTATCTGCACTCTATAGGGGTGCTGGTGTACTTTTTCCAGATTTGTCAGAAGATATTCCAGATCTTCCTCGTGCACGTAAGGAATAAAGGGACTTCCCAGAAGTTCTTCCTTTTTTTTACCAAAGATCCGGCAACAGGTATCGTTGACATAGGTAAACAGGCCATCCCTGTCTATTCTCGCTATGGCATCATGCTGGGATTCCACCAGGCTGCGGTAGCGCTCTTCGCTCTTTTTAAGGGCTTCCTCCGCCAGCTTCCGGCTGGTAATATCCCGCAACTGCTCCACAATCTTGACCACTTCCCCATGCTCGTCCACAATAGGTACACTCCGACAGTTAAGGTAGATATCCAGCTCCGGGATATACTTCTCCAGCTGAGCAAGTTCTTTAGTGCGCAAGGCTGTTCTGGTGGCGCACTCCTCGCATTCCCTTTCTTTGCCTATAAGCTCGAAACACTTTTTGCCTCGCACCTCATCCGGCGTCTTATTCAGGACCTGGTATCCAGTCTTGTTGTAGCGCTCGATACTGTGATCCGGGTACTGTATAGCCAGTATATCCGGAATGCCATTGATAATGGCTTCCAAAATATTAACCTGCTCTTTCAGCTCCTGCTCCAGCCTTTTACGCTCGGTTATGTCCACCCCTATGCCCAGTACCCCTTTAATCCTGCCATCCCCACCGGCAAGTGCGGTTTTTATAGTCTGGAGCATATGCTTCCGGCCATCTTTAAAGGTAACTTCCTCTTCAAAATGACAGGGATCTTGTCCATTTAGCACCATATCATCGCTCTTTTTACATACAGCCAGCTCCTTAGATGTCAGGCTTACAGAATCAGTGCCGAACCCGGTTTTTTCCCGGAAATATCTGTTGACCAGCAAGGGCTTCTGATCATGATCCATCACCCAGATACCTATAGGTGCATTGTCAAAAATTGTGGACAGCAGGGCTTGGCTGTCCTGCAGGGCCTCCTCGGCCTGTTTGCGCTGGGTGATATCCTGCGTTACGCCAAACCAGCGGGTATCGCCATTGTCAAAGGTCACTGAGGTAGCTTCGATTTTAAGCCAGCGCACCTCCGAGCCTACCATGAACCGCCCCTCCCAAAAAAATGGCTTTCGGTCGATTTGGGCCTGTCGGTTTCGTGCTAAAAATGCCTCTCGTTCATCGGGATGGGCAAGATTGTTCACCGCCTCACTATCGGTCAGTACATCTTCTCGACGAACCTGGTGTATCTCACACCACCTGTAGCTGACGTACTCAAACTCGAAGTGACCGTTAGCCCTAATCCATACAATATAGACGCCCACCGGCACACGGGCGCTCAGCTCTTCGTAGCGAGCCAGGCTTTGGGCCAGAGCCGTTTCTGTCTGCTTACGAGCAGGGATATCCCTGATGAACCCCCGATAAGCTACCACCTGTCCATTTTCATCCAGTACCGCTTGGGCATTTATGGACACCCAGAACTCAGTTCCGTCTTTGCGCATAAACTGTCGTTCATGATCAACCACTTCGCCTTGTTCCTGCATCAGGCGCATGAATTCCAGTCGGTCTTCCGGATTAACAAAATCTTGCGTGGCAATATCCTTGACCGACTCCACCATGTCCTGCGGTGAATCGTACCCGAACATTCTGGCCAGGGCGGGATTGACAGAGAGTAACCTGCCCTCCGGCGTAGAAGTGTAAATTCCTATGGGGGCGTTCATGAGGATGTCGTGGGAATTTGGGAAACTGGCCGGGCCGGGATGATCTTGTTTCTTGGAAGGTCGGGTCATAATCAACTCGTAAAAGAAAAAAGATTATCATGAAGGGAAAGACTATGCGTTTTTTCTGATCGTATGCATAGATTAATATGCCGCTGAAAGCAACAACTGAAATGAAAGCTGATTTTTTGAGCAGGATAAAAGAAGCGGCAGGAATCACGACGGGTCAGTCTATATTGACGGCCGGGCAGATTATGACAGGATTGCCGGGCATCATCTCTTTCATGTTAATCATGACCATACGACAGATTCTGATGTTTCTCTCAAGGATGAAACAGTCTGGCTTACCCAGGCGCAGATGGTGGAGTTATTCCAGAGGGACAATCGTACAATTTCCGAACACGTCCGAAATGTATTCAAGGAGGGCGAGTTGAGCGAGCAGGCAGTTGTCCGGAAATCCCGGACAACTGCCGCTGATGGTAAGATATGCCAGACAAATTACTATAACCTCGACGTTGTGATTACGGTTGGCTACAGGGTGAAATCCCTGCGCGGCACCCAGTTCCGCATCTGGGCCACGCAGATTTTGAAGGAGCACCTGGTGCGGGGCTATACCCTGAATCAGCGGCGTTTGGCTGAGAAGGGCATCGAAGAGCTGAAGCAGGCCCTGGCTATTGGTGGCCAATACCCTGGGTAACTGGCGAACTCATCAGCGATGAGGGCCAGGCTGTGCTGGAGCTTGATCTGGTTGTAAGTAAGGTTGGTAGCCATAATCTGACCTTAAAAATAAAAGAGGGGTAAGCAAAAAAAGCAAGTTTTCTTTATTGAAAACTTACCCCTTCACTTACCCCTCTCTTTTCTGGACGTCATTAATTTTTATTAAACTTACTTAAATCTCTTTAAACTAACAATCTCTTGAATTTCAATTGGTTATTTAAAAAATAGCTTGTTTTTTTTATACCCTGGTGGAGGCGGCGGGAATCGAACCCGCGTCCGAGAATGTTCAGCACAAGGTTTCTACAGGCTTAGTCCGGATTTAATTCTCGTTTTCAGGGTTGCCTCCGGACAGGCCCCTGAAAACAAGTTCCGGTGAGGTCTCGCCCTTCAAGCCCCGGAACAGAGCATGAAGAGCCAGCCTGATGGGGGTTTGGCGCTTCCGTTTCGCTTATCAGGCGTCAGCGAGTGGAAACGTGACCGCTCTAAGCGGCCATTGCGTATTCGTTGTTCTTGGCAACTAATTTTTTGCCGCGTGTTTAACGAGGTCCCCGCGGCACCTCGGCCTGCAACCCTGGCCTCTATCATCCCCGTCGAAGCCATGTCGCCCCCTGATCTGTCAGGTCATCAATAACTAATATAATAACAGGTGAGCACTTAGCAAGTGTTTTTTAAAATTTTTTTCTGGATAAATATACCTCCCAGGGAGAAGACAACCAGCAGCAGCAGGGGCCAGACGGTCTGGAAAGAGACTATGTTGTTGCCCGACTCATGCACATGGTGTGTGGCGTTATGAACTGCCGTGGTATATATGTAGCCCTTGAAGGCAAAACCCAGGATGGTGCTGTAAATATAGGCGGCTAGGGGAATCTGCAGGATTCCGCAGCTGAAATTTATCAGCACATGGGGAAAGCCCGGCAGGGAGCGCATGGCCAGCAGCTGGAAAAAGCCTGAATTTTTACGCAGCAGGGAAAAGGCCTGGGTGCGGGCGAATTTTTCCCGTACGGCAGTGGACAGGTATCCGGTAAAATAGTAAGCACCGATACTGCCCAGTGCTCCTCCGGCTATGACCATCAAAGTCGCAGGCCACGGGTGATAGATTACTCCCAGAATCCAGATGAAGAATGCCGCCGGCATGGCAATGGTGTACAGAGAGCCCATGGCGAAAATGAACACCACAGGGGCCCACCAAAGTTCTGCCAGGCTTTCAGCCCTGGCGATCTCCCGGCTGAGATCGATTATCCCGCTTTGTTGCAGGTATAGGCCGGCTAAAAGAATAATGGCCAGGATAAGTACTTTTAAACTGCTTTTAGAGTACATTGGTTGCTTTATCTGAGTGAGAATCCCTTATCAGGACACTTCCAGAATTTCCCTTATGTTCAGCCTGATGCTCACCAGGCCCTGGTAAACGTTTATCCCCGGGGTATAGGCCAGTGTAAGGTTCTTGCCCTTGAGGCTTGTTTCCTTGAGGTTGCGTCCCTGCCTCCAGAACTGTCCGCGAAGTTTTACCCCGGATTCCGGGTCCTTGAGGTCGAACCTGACGTGCTTGTCTTTTCCAAAAAGGCTTTGGTCCAATACCTTGAGAGGAGGAGACAGAAAGACAGGCCTGGGATTTTCCGGCCCGAAGGGCTGCAGGAGTTCGAGCTCCTGGAGGAAGTCCGGGGAGAGCTCGTCCAGTCCCAATAAGGCATCCAGGACAATTTCTTTTTGATGCGGCCCCGGACCTATGCATTCACTTATGACACGACTGAAGCCGGTGCGCAGCTCCTCCAGATTTTCTGGTTCCAGGCTGAGTCCGGCTGCCTGGCTGTGTCCCCCGAATCCGGTCAGGTGGCTTTTCAGGCTGCAGAGGCCCTGGTATAAATTAAAACCGGATATGCTCCTGCCGGAGCCCTTGATAAGGCCGTTTTCCCGGGTCAAAACCAGGCATGGCCTGTAAAACTCCTCCACCAGCCGGGAGGCTACTATCCCCAGCACCCCCGGATGCCAGTCAGGATCGAAAAGTATGAGTCCTGAATCATCTTTATAATTATTTGCCTGCTGCCTGGCCATATCCAGGATGG
Organism: Desulfonatronospira sp. MSAO_Bac3; assembly: GCF_003838035.1. NCBI lineage: Bacteria > Pseudomonadati > Thermodesulfobacteriota > Desulfovibrionia > Desulfovibrionales > Desulfonatronovibrionaceae > Desulfonatronospira > Desulfonatronospira sp. MSAO_Bac3. The sequence goes on from NZ_QYZY01000362.1 coordinate 5,553, forward strand.
TTTCCTCGGTCTTTTTCCTTTCGTTGTTCAGGGTGTTGAGTCTTGCGGCAATAGTGCGGGCCTGCTGCAGGTCACGGCATAAAAGCAGTTCCAGAGCCTGGCAGGGATCATCCAGCCTGCCGGCGGCATTTATCCTGGGGCCCAGGGCAAAGCCCACCTGACCGGCACCGATACTATCCGTCCCACCCAGACCGGATGCTTCTTTGAGGGCATAGATCCCGGGTCTTCGACCTTCACTGAGAAGCAAAAGACCGTTTTTGACCAGGATGCGGTTGGCCCTGTCCAGGGGGACCAGGTCGGCTATGGTGCCCAGGGCCACCAAATCCAGGAGATTCCGGATGTCCATTTGTGGCCCGGGAAGGGTTCTGTTCAGGGCTGCAGCCAGGAAAAACGCCGAGCCTACACCGGCCAGGCCTGGATAGGGGCACGGGGTGCACTGGGGGTTTACTATGACGTTTGCAGGAGGCAGCTCGCTTCCGGGAAGGTGGTGATCCGTTAGAACCACATGCATACCCAGTTCCCTGGCCCTGGAAATCTCGCTGTGGTGAGATATGCCGCAGTCCACGGTGATCAGGGTTTTGATACCTTCTCCAGCCAGTTTTTCCATGCCGGCCATGTTCAGGCCATAACCATCCTGGACTCTGTGGGGCAGATAGCAGCGGATATCTATTCCCTTGGACTGGAAAAAATCCTTGAGCAGAGCTGCCGAAGTGATGCCGTCCACATCGTAATCGCCCCAGACGGCGATCCTGTTTCCAGAGTCGTGAGAAGAGGCTATGAGATCTGCTGCCTGCTGCAGCTGGGGCCAGTCCTCCAGGGGCTGCAGGTAGCGAAGACCGGGGCTTAAAAAAAACTGCATTTCCTCCAGGCTGGTCATGCCTCTTTGATGCAGTATGCTGCACAGGGCAGGGGAGATTTCCAGATCTTCCGCCAGTCTGGCAATGTGTGCAGGGGAAGCGCTGGTCTGGATGAGCTTCCAGTTGACGCGGGAGTTCCAGGTGTTGTTCATAACCGGAGAGGTCCTTTTCATGCGGCAAACATCTCTTTTAGTTCCTGCATGGTGTTTCCGGCAATGATATCCATGGCCGTATTCCGGGTGTCACCGGGGTTCAGCCCCAGAACCTGGTGCAGGTCCTGGTCAATATCATGAAGTGAATCGGTCCGGATGGAGTGTTCCATGTTGTTGGCCAGGCAGAGGATCCTGGCCTTGTCTTTGAACCCGCTGGGAGCAAGTTCGGGCCGGTGATGCCAGTTGACTGGCTCAGTCAGGGATTCAGGCAGGTGCCACAGGTGAAGGGTCATGGCCCCTATAAGGGCATGGTCGATGCCCCAGAACTGCGTTTCCACGACATAATGCGGTATTTGTTCCTGTCTGGCCTGTGCATCGATTTCTGCCCAGACCCGGGGGGCGTATATGGCTGTAATAATCTTGCCCAGATCATGCAGAAGCCCGCAGGTCATGAGGTCCTCTGCATCGCGGCGTCCGAGCATGATGGCTGCCTCTCTGGCCATAAGGGCTGTAAAGCTCTGGTGTTCCCAGTAGACCTGAAGGTCCAGATCCTGGTGCCCGACTTTCCTGGAAAGGGCACCCACACTGATACTCAGGATTATTCTGCGCAGTTCGGAAAGGCCCAGCAGAGCCACCGCCCTGGATACAGACGAGATTCTGGCCTCAAAACCGTAATATGCGGAATTGGCCCTGCTGAGCACTTTCGTGGTCAGGGACTGATCCGAGGCCACTGTACGGCTGATGCTGTCCAGGGAAAAGCTGGAGCTATGCTCGGTCTTGTAAAATATCTCCCGCAATATGGCCGGTGATACCGGGAGATCATCCTTGACCCTGGTCAGGCTGTGTAGAAAATTCTGGCCCTGTTCCTGGTTCATAAAAGGTAGTAACTCTTTGTAAGTTGTAAGCGGAGAAGTAAAACTCTAAGTATCGGTTTTTTAATTGGAACGATACACCCCAGCCCCTCCTTAACCAAACAGTAACCATTCAATTTGATTTTTCAGCTGGTTCCTGCCTGCTTTTTTTGCCGAGAGCCTGCTTTATTTTCGCGTCTGCGTCCT
>NZ_QYZY01000363.1:0-4433 GCF_003838035.1 Desulfonatronospira sp. MSAO_Bac3
TCTGGAAAAGTTTCCGGAGATATATACCAGCATCAGGCAGGGCAGGGTGTGGAGAGGCAGCATGTTTATGCAGCGCAAAAATAGGCAGATATTTCCAGCTCTGTTTACTGTCTACCCCCTGGAAATAGAGGACAGGCTGTCCGCTCTCGGGGTTGCTGTGGATATATCCGAACTGGAAGAGGTAAGAAGAGCTCTGCAGAAGGCCAAGGAGGCTGCGGAGGCGGCCAGTCAGGCCAAAAGTACCTTTCTGGCCAACATGAGCCACGAGATACGTACTCCCATGAATATAATCATGGGCTTTGCCCGGATCATGGAAAGGGATTTCAGTCTTTCCAGGCAGCATTTGCGCCAGGTACAGACAATTTCCCGCAATGCGGACAGCCTGTTGCGGATCCTGAACGATATCCTGGATATGTCCAGTATCGAGGCCGGGCAGGTGCGGCAGCATGCAGAGGATTTTGACCTGCATCACTTTTTTGAACAGCTCATGGGCATGCTTCTTTCCCGGGCGGACTCCAGGGGTCTTGAACTTTCTTTTGAACGTGCCGGTTACATCCCCCGGTATGTTCACGGGGACCAGGGCATGCTGCGCCAGATACTCATAAACCTCCTGGACAATGCTTTAAAATTTACTTCCAGGGGCTGGGTAAAGTGCAGTATCAAAAACATACAGGCCCGAAGCGCTGCAGATGACAGTCCGGATGTTTTCAAACTGGAATTCCGGGTGGAAGATACCGGCCCGGGCATATCTTCAGATGAACAGGAAAATCTCTTTGAACCATTTTACCAGACCGTTGCCGGAACCCAGGAAGGCGGTACCGGACTGGGGCTGGCCATCAGCCTCAGGTATTCCCGGATTATGGGCGGGGATCTCTGGTATGAAAACCGTCAAGGCGGGGGCAGTTGTTTCTGCCTGCACGTACCGCTGCTGCCCGCTTGCAGGCCATGCCGGGATGTCCAGGAGGTGCCGCTGCGCATGGTTTCCGGACTGGCCCAGGGCAGCTCTCCTGTGCGTGTGCTGGTGGTTGATGACAAGCAGGACAACAGGTCCATGCTGCTGGCCCTGTTGAAGCCCCTGGGTTTCCAGGTCCGGGAGGCGGCAGAGGGTGCAGAGGCTCTGCAGGTGTTTGAGCACTGGCTGCCTCATGCGGTCTTAATGGATATGCGCATGCCAGTTATGGACGGCTACGAAACCACCAGGCGCATCCGCCTGATGCAGGGCGGGGAGAAGGTGTGCATTGTAGCGGTTACAGCCAGTGTAGCGCATGAACATATAAATGATATCCTGGCCCAGGGTGTGGATTATTACCTGGGCAAACCTTTCAAGCCGGATGAGCTCCTGGATATCCTTAAAGAAGCCCTGGGGTTGAGCTATACTTATTCCGATATGCCTTAGCACCAACTGGTTCTGGCCTTTTTCCCGGCAGATACTTTCATTCTCCTGATACGTCTGGCAAAGGTGTTCATGATTCCGGCTATCCTGGTACCCTCCACCGAGGATAGCCAGCCGAGCATGAGCCTGTCAGGGTTTATTCTGTTGTGCTTTAGATAAGCCCGGATATTCCCCGTCTGGTTGACTATATGCATTTCCCCGTGCCTGTACCTGCATTCGCCGGGGGGACAGCCAAGGATCATGATCCCGTCGATTCCCTGCTGCAGGCTTTCCAGGATAATCTCCCGGCTTAAGTCTCCGATGCAGTTCACTTTGATTATGATCACGCAGGGGCTGCTCTGCTGCTTCAGGGCACCTGCCGTGTCCGCTGCCATGTAAGGCCCCCTGCTGCAGCAGAACGCGATTACCAGGGGTATTTTGCTGGAAGGTTCGTTTTTGCAGATGTGCAGCATGGACAAAACCTGCGACCTGATCCTGTCCATCTTGGACTCATCTATTGCCACACCGTTTCCGGGGCATGCTGAGACGCAGGCTCCACATCCCTCGCATAATTCTTCATCTATCCATATCCCCGGGCCTGGTCCGGGCTTTTCTACTGAACAGACCGAATACTTTATGGCCGCATATGGACACTTGTCGATGCATATGCCGCAACCGTCGCATCCGGCAGTGAGGTAAGCACTGCAGGACTCAAGGGGCAGCTGTTTTTTGAAAAGTATATTTCTTACTCCGGACACCGCAGCCCTGGACTGGACCAGGCTTTCTTCCATGGGGCCGGGTTGCAGGCAGAGCCCGGCGGCAAATATTCCTTCTCTGTCCAGGGAGCATGGATGCAGAAAATAGTGCCTGTCCTGCAGGAAAAGGTCCGAATCAAGGGAGCAGTTAAAGATTGCGGCGAGCCTTGTTGTTTCCGGATCAGGCACTATTCCGGTTGCCAGGACCAGGTGCCTGGTTTTGATTCCAACAGGTTTTTTCAGGACGTGGTCCAGTATCTTTATGTTCAGGCCTTGCGGTGTCTGCTGAACCAGGGGACTGTTGTCCCTGGTGTATTTTATAAAAATCACGCCTTCCCGGCGGGCCTGTTCATACAAAAGCTCCTTTTCCCCGCATGTATTTATCTGTCTGTTTATAACGTAAATCTGAATTCCCGGGTTGATTTCCTTCAGTTTAAGGGCGGTTTTGAGAGTGCGTGTGCAGCAGGTCCGGCTGCAATAGGGGCGGTTTGTTTCCCGGGAGCCCACACACTGGATAAACACCACGGATGCAGCCTTTTTGAATGTATCTTCCCCGGTTTGCAAAAGACTGCAGAATTCATCCTGGGTAAAGACCTCTTCTGCCTTTGCATACAGGTATTCCAGGGGTTTTGCTTCCATGGCTCCGGTACACAGAACAGCTGCACCGTACCGGATTGTCTCTGTAACCCTGATGCCGTTTTTGCGCATGCTCTGGATGTTGCTGATAAAATTGCCTGTGGAGCCTTTGCAGGAAACAACCCGGGAGTTGAAAAACGTGATTATCAGCGGGTGCTGCTGCACCCTGGCAATAGTCTCCTCAACCAGGTTTCTGGTGTTCTCTGCAGCACAGACAGGGGTTGTGTCCCGGGCATGGCCTCCAAGCCCTGCGCTTCTTTCCACCAGGAAACATTGAGTCCCCTGGTCTGCAAGGGAAAGGGCCGTGGTCATTCCTGTCAGTCCCCCACCCACCACCAGGGCTCTGGGGATGATTTTTCTGAACCTGACTTTCAGGATCTTCTTGATTACCGCCTTGGCTACGGCGGAGCTTACCTGGAGCCTGGCCTTGGCTGTGGCCAGGGCAGGATTGTACTGGTGCATCCAGCTGTTCTGGTTGCGGATATTGGCCATTTCCAGCAGGTTGGGGTTCAGCCCGGCTTTTTTCAGGGTATCCTGGTACAGGGACTGATGGGTTACAGGGGTGCAGGCTGCAACCACCACCCTGTTGAGATTTTCCTGGATTATCCGGCTGGAGATGATGTCCTGGATGAACTGGGGGCAGGTAAACTTATTGGTTTCAGCCAGGACCACTCCCTTGAGCCCGGAGGCGAATTCTTTAAGGGCATTGATGTCGATGATGTCGGAAATGTTGCCGCCGCAGGCACAGATAAAGACCCCGATTCTGGGCTGCTGCATAGAGACGTCTTTTTCAGGGGGCCATTCTTTTTTGCAGGTCAGAGTAAACCTGGAGCGAGTGAGTCTTTCGGTGGCTGCAACTGCTGCCCCGGAGCCGTGGGTTATGCTGTGGCGTATGTCTCCTGGGGAGGCCAGGCTGCCGGCCAGGTATACCCCTTTTCTGCTGCTTTCAAAGGGGGTGGTACTGGAGATGGGGCCAATGCTGTCATTGCCACTGATGGTTATGCCCGGGGCCAGGACCTGCTGCAGGCTGTCCCGCCCCGCATGCATGCCCACGGAAAGCACTGCCAGGTCAAAGAATTTGGTTATCAGCTTCGAGTCGTCATGGACATAAGTAATCCGGACTCCTTTTCCATCCTTGCCGGGCAGTATACTGTGGGGCTGGCTGCAAATAAAGCGCACCCCCATTGCTCTGCCCCTGTCCAGCAGTTTTTCCTGCCCTTTTCCGCAAAATCTTATCTCGTTGTAAAAAACAGTTGTGTCCGGGATTTTTTCCCCGATATGCCGGCCCATGCTGGATGCCTGTTTAACTGCGTGCATACAGCAAATGCTGGAGCAGGTCCTGTGGGCGGGATGCTTCAGGCTCCTGGAAAGCACGCACTGGATCCAGGCTGTCTTTGCAGGCCGGGTGTTGTCCGACGGCCTTTTAAGTATGCCATGGCCCGGTCCCGTAATCGAGGTCAGACGTTCATATTCCAGGCTGGTTATTACATCTGGGCAGGATTTGTAGCTGTAGAGGTCATGCAGGTCTTGACTTTTTTGCATATTCATCCCGGTGGCCATGATCACAGAACCTGCCTGTAGTACCAGTGTCTTTTCCGGTTCGTTGAAATCAATGGCCCCGGCGGGGCAGATCTTTTCGCATATGCCGCATATTCCCCGGGTCAGGCGCA
>NZ_QYZY01000364.1:0-1980 GCF_003838035.1 Desulfonatronospira sp. MSAO_Bac3
AATGTCACCCTTTTTCCAGGACTGGGTCCATTGCCTCCGGGTATCGCGCAGGTTGGAGTAAGCCACGAAATTGAACCATTCCCCGAGGGAAGCGTCCACCACTTCACCCCCATAGGTTTCAATTTCCTTGATGAGATACTGGTTGGACTGGGGGTGGGTGCGCAGATAAATTTCCCCGATTATTCCTATCAGGGGACGCCTGGGCTTGTCCGGATCCATGAGCTTGCCGGCGCGTTTAACTATGTCTTCCAGCAGAGTGTACAGGGCGTTGAAGTCCCGGCTTTCCCCGATGGATTCGATTTTGTCCCGCATTTCCTGCAGGGCCCCTTCCATAAAGGCATCTGTCTCGCCGGGGACCTTTTCATAGGGTCTGACCCGCCAGACCACACGGTCCAGGACGTCGGAAATGATGGTGGCCACGTAGGCCAGACGCCGAAAAAGCTTGGATTTTTCCTCGGGCATGATCATGGACGAGGAATATGTATCCGTTGAAGACAGATAGGTAATATTTACATCTTCGAACTCGGGGAACTTGTCCAGGACCAGCCTGTGCATCTTGTTGTACATGCCGAAGCGGCAGGGCCCGTCCGCCTCGGGCATGAAGTAGACGTAGTCCTCAGGGGAAAATTCTGCCCCCAGGCGCTCTTTTTCCTGCTTGAGGTAGTAAAGGACGTCTCCCAGGGTTACCTGGCAGGGGAAGCATTCCTTGCCCGAGGTAAACTCCTTGCCCAGTTCCAGGCCGTCGTAGGTGGGCATGACCTGAGCCGGGATGCCGTAGGCCCTGAAGCAGGAGGTCAGAAGCCTGGAACCGAAGGGGGACATGTCCGGCATGAGCAGAGTCTTGCCTGTTATGTCAAACTGGCCGACGCTCTTGGTCAGTCTTTCTTCAAAGAATTGTTGTTCTTGCATGGTATTACTATGGTTTAAGGTTCTGGTGTCTGTTCATCGTTTTGCTGTCTTATGTTAACTGCTGCCTGCTTTACTTGAATCGCTGATGGATACAGGCTCTTTATGCCCGGCTACTGCCCCACCGCCTGATCCAGAGAGGTTCTTTTTTCTTTTTTGACCAGGTTCTCCTTGAGGATGTTCTGGACTACGTTTTTATAGGCCTCGATGCGGGTAAGCACCCCGGCCACGGCGCTGTGTTCATCGAGTTCCAGGACCAGTGGCGGCTTTTGTTGCAGGATGTGACCGAAAAAATGTTCTAAAAAGGAGTCCGGTCCGCAGGAGAAATTGGTCAAGTGTACCCCGAACCAGTTGGGCTTCTGGGCGATGAGCTTGGCTGTGCGCAGTATGCGTCCGCCAAGGCCCCAGTACATTCGCGGAAAGTCATGCAGGTTCACCTGCTCAAAGTCCACAAAATCCATGGGCAGGGCGGTTATGTCCAGCTTGGCCAGCTGACGTCCCAGGCGCAGGTTTAGCCTTTCGTCGTAGAGGTTGTAGGGCCTTCCTGTAACCACCCAAACCGGGCTTGTCTGATCCAGGCCGGAGATGATCTCCCGGCCTTTCTGCTGCATGGTCTTCTTGAACTCCATCTGCCTGACCCAGGCCAGGGACACTGCCCTCTGCACTTCCTTTTCCCGGAATTTAAGCCCGGGGGGCAAGGCCTTGTAAAGGTTCTGGGCTATGCTTTCAATTCCCTCCTTGAGGAAAAGTGTGGGACGGATAAGCCTGCTTTCATCCAGCTGCAGGGCAGCAGTAGCCATGTACTGGGAGCTTTCCACCATGGGGCAGAGCACCCCTCTTTCCCCGTCTTCATCCGGGGTAGGCACATTAATGGGGTTGGGCAGAAAAAGGTAGTCCGCCGGGCTGCGCTGCAGGTGGTTAACATGGCCGTGAAAGACCTTTACCGGAAAACAGGTCTCCGCGGTCATGGATTCCACCCCTGTGGAAGCAATGTCATGGTTGGTAGCCGGGCTGAACAGGACGTTTAGGCCCAGTTCCGAGAAAATATTGGCCCAGAGTATGCCCCATTCCAGG
>NZ_QYZY01000365.1:0-3666 GCF_003838035.1 Desulfonatronospira sp. MSAO_Bac3
CCTGGGCTTACACCTTCAATACTGTCCGCCATATATTTCTGAAGCACGGCAATCCCGGCCAGGTTTGCCGGGAAACCTCCCCACAGATCCCAGGACCGGAAATATGGATAAAAAATCAACCGACCGTCACGAATGCGCATATCAATGTGGCGCAGGCATGGAGGATCGTTTAGAAGGTGATCTTCCGGCCGGCCCACCTGCAGTATTGCCTGGTTGGTGGCCCAGGTCTGGTTGAATTTTCCAATCCAGTACAGTACCTGCTGGTATATACGCTCCCCGTAGGTATAATCCTCTCCGGGTTCCTTGTGGGGGGACATGAGATAAGGCATGTACTGTTCCACGTAACCATTCTCCACTGGATTTGGAATCCCCAGATGAGGCGGCACCTGGGGCAGCATCCGGTCCCACGGCTCCATGTATGGATTTTCAATGAGCACGCTGACATAGTCGAACTCCTGCCTTTCTTCGCCCACCATGGATCCGTGCTGGATGGTATATTTGCAGCCATGATCAATAATGGCATAAAGAGCCTGAAACCAGGCGTCCGGAATGTCTGTGGCGGTAATACTGATGTGTTGAACCATAAATAAGCAGCCCCGGGAATAATTTTTTATCAGTTAGTTACAGCCCGGGACCATGTCATGTTATGGCCCAAAAATCAAATGCTCCTGAGTGGCAGACAGGACAACCCATTGGAAACTTTACCTGGAAAAGCTGTGAACAAACCTGATATTTCCGTGATAATTCCTGTATACCGGGAAGAACAGATCATCAATGACTTTGTCCGGCGGCTGACAGAAATCTTCCCCGCTGAGAGGCACGAAATTATAATTATTGACGGCGATCCCGGCCGGACAACGCTGTCTGCCCTGCATGTCCCTGGAGTATCCGGGTCTGCCTCGGGCAGTGGACGGGGGCAGCAGATGAATGCCGGGGCAGCAAAGGCCCGGGGCAAAATCCTGCTTTTTCTTCACGCTGACACCACCCTGCCGGAGAGCGCTCCAGAACTTATCCAGACTGCGCTCAGGGACCAGGACCTGGCCGGCGGAGCATTTTCCCTGGGTATTGACTCTTCCAGATGGTCCTTAAAGCTCGTTGAAGCTGCAGCCAACCTGCGTTCAGCAGCAACCCGCGTTCCATACGGAGATCAGGCTATATTCATCACAAAAGAAAAATTTTCTGAAAGCGGCGGGTTCAGAGATATACCCATCATGGAGGACTTAGAACTGATGACCAGGCTGAAAAAAATGGGGGAAAAAATCATAATCCTGCCGGACAAAGCCATGACCTCGGCCAGGAGATGGAAATGTGAAGGAGTTGCCCGGGGTACCCTCAGGAACTGGCTGATACGCATACTCTACCACCTGGGAGTTTCACCGCAGAAATTATGCAGGATGTACAGGTAGTTTTCTACTTCCGATAAAAAACCACCTGATTTTCAAAAAGTCAAAGCTTGACGTCTTCTTCCTTGTAATACATTCTTATAACCACAGTGTTGCATCATTCAACTGACAGAATTATAATCCACCCTTAAAGAAGAGGACCGATATGCACATTTTTGCAGATGGAATCAGTAAAGTCACCCTTTCCAGCGGCAACCTGCGCATAAAGCTTACCCAGCAGGGAACGGACAACGAGCAGATCCAGGCCGGCACCCTGATCATTCCCGCCTCCCAGGCCAGCAGTTTCTTAAACGGCCTGGCCGGCAGCCTCAGGGAACTGGACGAAAAGTTAAAAGCCCAGAAACAGGAACAGGAGCAGCAGTAAAGGCTTATGTCCACCACCTATCCCAAGGCCCAGAGGCTGTCCATAGGCTACGACCCCAGGGAGGACAGGCTGATCCTCACCGGACACCTGCAAACCGGAGAAGACCGCGAAGCCATGATTACGCGCAGGCTGCTTTCCAGGCTCCTGGACAAAATGAGCAGCGAACTTTCTTCAACGCATCCCGCAGCCGAGAGATCCCCTGATCCTGACGAAGTCCTTCAGATGGAGCACATCGCGGCCGTCACCCAGGGCAGATCAGAGCAATCCAGCAGCGAGGCTTCTCAGGAAAAGGCTGCAGTCAAGAAATACCTGGCAGTGGAAGCCCAGGTGGAAACCCAGGATGAACACCTGATACTCGGCTTGATTGCAGAGGATAAAACTCCCATCACCGGCATAAAGCTTTCCAGGGCCAAAGCTCACCAGGTTCTAAGGATGCTCATGGAACAGGCCGGAAAGGCAGAATGGGAACTGGAACAAAAGGCTGCCTGGATGCAGCCTATGAAGTACGGCAAGGGAGCAGGTTAATTTAGAGGTCAGGTATAAATTTCAGCCCTTTATCAAACACCTGGAGGCCAGAGGCATGCGCCGGCCGGGCCCGAAAGCCACGTCGGTTATCTTGATCCCGGGTGGTGCCTGGTAACGCTTGAATTCAGACCTGTTCACCATATCCAGGACCTTTTGCACCACATCCGCCTCGAATCCCCGGGTACAGATCTCTTGCATTGAAGCCCCCTTTTCAACATAAAGGCGAAGAATTTCATCCAGTATGTCGTATTCAGGCAGACTGTCCCGGTCTTTCTGGCCCGGGCGCAGTTCTGCGGAGGGCGGCTTATTGATTATGGCTTCAGGAATAACGGGCCCACCCTTAGTGCTCAGCCACCTGGCAATGTCATAAACCAGGGTCTTGGGCACATCAGCCAGAACAGCAAGACTGCCGGCCATATCACCATAGATGGTGCAATAGCCCACAGCCAGTTCAGACTTGTTGCCGGTATTTAAAAGCATGTCCCCCAGTTTGTTGGACATGGCCATAAGCAGGTTGCCCCTGATCCTGGACTGGATGTTCTCTTCTGTTACATCAGGCTGCATCCCGGCAAACACATCTTTAAGGGCCTGGTCAAACCCCTGCATCAGGGAAGAGATGGGCAGTGTAACAGTCTTTATACCCAGGCTTTCAGCCAGTTTCATGGAGTCGTCTACACTGCCCGGACTGGAATGCGGTGAAGGCATGAGCACTCCCGTGACATTCTCCGGTCCCAGGGCAGATGCTGCCACAGCCGCGGTCAATGCCGAGTCCATGCCTCCTGAAAGACCCAGGAGCACCCTGCTGAACCCGCTTTTGCGCACGTAATCCCGTGTGCCCAGCACCAGTGCCCGCCAGGCCTCTGCCGGAACGTCAAGGTCATGCTCATGGCTGTCGCTTTTTGCGGGGTTACTGGTATCAAAAACAAATACGTCCCTTTCAAATTCCCTGCCTCTGCCCATGATGCTACCATCCGGGCCGAACACCATGCTTCTTCCCGGAAAAACCAGGTCATCAAATCCCCCCACCTGGTTGCAGAATATGAAAAAAACCCTGTGCTTGACCGCCAGGGAACCCATCATGGCCTGCCTGATCCCGTGCTTGCCAAGACCGAAAGGAGAGGCGGACATGTTTATGATAATATCAGCCCCCTGCCGGGCCAGTTCCTGCATGGGATCCACCCCGCCCCTGGGCCTTTCCCAGAAATCATCATCATTCCAGGCGTCTTCGCAGATGCTTACCCCCACTACTTTCCCCTTGTACTCAAAAACACCCGGAGCCTCGGCAGCGCAAAAATAGCGCTTTTCATCAAAGACGTCGTATTCAGGCAGAAGCACCTTGCTGAAGACCTTGATCACCCGGCCTTTATCCAACAG
>NZ_QYZY01000366.1:0-1224 GCF_003838035.1 Desulfonatronospira sp. MSAO_Bac3
CGCGTGGCAGGACGCGTGATTGATTTCTCGACTTTTTGCGGATGCATCCTACATGGTCAAATTATTTCCAGGGCAGTAGTTTCTGGTCAATCCAGTTCCTGCTCCAGGGCCTGGTCTATCTGGCTTCTGGTGAACATGTCCCGCAGGATCAGGGGGCTGTCCGGGTTGTCTCTGGAGAAGATGGCCACCAGGGGGATGCTTTGGCTGTCCAGAGCCCGGAGCATTTCTTCGCCGGGAGGATTGGGCTGGGTCAGGTCTATGCGGACAAACTGCAGATCGTATCGCTGGGCGTTTTCAGCCATGAAACCCGGGGTAAGCACGGTCTGCTCCAGGAACTTGCAGTTGGGGCACCAGTCCGCTGTGAATTCCAGAAGGATGTTTTCCCGGCCCAGCATTTCCTCAAACTGCTGTTCTTCAAAAGGTGTCCAGGCAACTGGATGCTCCGGAGCGGGACGAAACAGCAAAAAGGCGGCCAGGGCGACAAGCACCAGGGCCGAGAGGCGAATGGAGCGTCTTCTCAGGTTGGACTGTTTAAGGTCGGTCCAGTGCCCCCACATCCAGGCGGCAAAGGCGATGACCAGAAACATGATCAGGGCTTTCACGAACATGTCCTCAGGTATAAGGGACATGAGATAGACGCAGGTGGCCAGGAGGAAAAATCCCAGGATCTTTTCCAGGTACATGGTCCAGGGACCTGGCCTGGGCAGAAAACGCAGCATGAACGGAAATAGGGCCATGAGCAGGTAGGGAAGGGCCATGCCCAGGCCCATGCTCCAGAGGACTATGCCGATGATTGCAGGCGGCTGAGTCAGGGTCCAGGCCAGTACACCCCCCAAAAACGGTCCGCTGCACGGGGTGGCCAGGAAGGTGGCCAGCATGCCGGTGCTCAGGGCCTCGGCATTGGGGTTCTTCCAGGGGTCCTGGGTCCTGGACTTGAGATCTATCACCGGCAGGTCGTACAGGCCGAAGAGGCTCAGGCTAAGGGCAAAGATTATGCAGCCCAGTACAAGTATGGCCCCGGGGCTTTGAAAGAGCTGGCCCCAGGCCATGCCGGTAAGGGATAAGACCACGGCCAGTACGGAAAAGAAAATAAGCATGCCCAGGGCGAAGAATATATTGTGCTTGCGAAAAGCCCTTTTCTGGGCATCAATGCCGGAATCCTCCTCCAGGGTGAGCATGCCTCTTAGCTTCAGGCTGATGACGGGCAGAACGCACGGGGTGAAA
>NZ_QYZY01000367.1:0-3406 GCF_003838035.1 Desulfonatronospira sp. MSAO_Bac3
AACCGGCAGGACATGCACATCCGCACCTGCCTTTTCCAGTTCCTGAGGCAGGACCTCCCTGGCTACTTTCGCCCGGGGGATGAGTACTTTTTTACCCTGCACTCCAAGGTCTAAAAGTCCCTGAACCACGGATTCGGCCACATACTTGTCCGGAACAAAATCAGGGCGGATGCCCCGATGTTCCAGGGCCTGGGCTGTGGCCGGGCCAATGGCCGCCACCTTCCTGCCTCCCAGGGCCCGGGAATCTAAGCCGGCCCGCTCCAGTTCCGCCCAGAAATAAAGCACTCCATTGACCGAGGTGAACACTAACCAGTCATAACCGGACAGATGGGATATGGCCTGTTGTACATCTGAATAATCCGGCATGGACTGGATCTCTATGGTGGGAAACTCATAGCAGCAGGCCCCCAGTTCCCGGAGCTGCTCCAGCAGGCCGCTGGCCTGCTCCCTGGCCCGGGTGACCACCACGCCTCTGCCTAAGAGGGGCAGTTTTTCAAACCAGTTGAGCTCATCTCTTAAGTGGACCACATGTCCCACCACCAGCAGGGACGGGGGCTTGAAGCCCTGTTCTACTGCCTGGCCGGGAATGTCCTGTATGGTGGAGACCATGGACCTGTGCATGCAGGTGGTGCCCCAGCGAACCAGGGCTGCAGGGGTTTGCGGGTCCATGCCGGCCTGGATGAGGCTGTGGCTGATGTGCTGCAGATTCTTGACCCCCATGAAAAAGACCAGGGTGCTGGTGCCGGTGGCCAGGCTGGCCCAGTTGTGGGCGCTTTCAGGCTTGTCCGGGTCTTCGTGTCCGGTGATAAAAGAGACAGAAGAAGCGTACCTGCGGTGAGTCAGGGGGATTCCGGCGTAGGCCGGGGCAGCCACGGCCGAGGTCACTCCGGGGATGATCTCAAAGTCTATGCCCGCCTGAAGGAGTTCCTGGGCTTCTTCGGCCCCGCGCCCGAATACATAAGGGTCGCCGCCTTTGAGCCGGGCTACATGGTTGCCGCTGCCGGCCCGGTCCACCAGGAGCTGGTTGATGCCTTCCTGGCTCAGGGTATGATCGCCGCCTTTCTTGCCCACGTAAATAAGTTCTGCATCCTTTCTGCAGAATTTCAGAAAGTCCTCGTTGGCCAAATAGTCGTAGACCACCACGTCGGCCATGGACAAAAGGTCCCTGGCCCTCAATGTCAAAAGCCCGGGATCACCTGGGCCGGCACCTATGAGATATACTTTGCCCATATATTTATTACTCCTGCTGTATGCCTTCAAGGCGGGTGTAAAGGGCCTGGAGTTTTTCCTTTTCTTCCCGGATGCGATTTGCCTTGGCCTGCTCCTTTTCCACCACATCCGCAGGGGCATTGTTTAAAAATCCCGGGTTTTCCAGTTTTTTGCCCACCACGCTTAGGTCTTTTTCCAGTTTGCCCAGTTCCTTCTGCAGTCTGGCCAGTTCGCTCTGGATGTCCACCACACCTTTTAGAGGTACAAAGAGTTCATACCCCTTGACTACAGCTGCCCCGCAGCCCCTGGGGGGCTCAAGGTCCATGCCGGTCTGCATGTCCCCCAGTCCGGCCAGGCCCTGGATAAGATCCCTGTGTTTCATCAGAAAATCCCTGTCCGGGCCATCCACCTGCATCAAAAGCTCCAGCTTGAGGCCCGGGGCGATGTTGAGCTCGCTTCTGATGCCGCGCACAGCCGTGACCACCTGCTGCAGGAATTCCATGTTGTCCGCGGCCTCAGGGAAGCTGCACTGCGGCCTTTTTTCCGGGTAGAGTTCCCGGCTCAGATCCTGGTTTTCCCTGCCCGGGAGCCTGCTCCAGATTTCCTGGGTGGCAAAGGGTATCATGGGGTGCAAAAGGATGATGATTTCGGATAATACCTGCGAGAGGTTGCTTCTGGCCTGTTCTTTTGCTGCTTCATCCTCCCCGTAAAGCTCAGGCTTTATGAGTTCCAGGTACCAGTCGCAAAAGGAGTGCCATACGAACTGATACATGGTCTGGGCCGCGTCATTGAAGCGGTAGTTTTCCACTGCATCCCGGACCCGGTCCTTGACCTCTTCCAGGCGGTGCAGAATCCACTGGTGAGCCAGTCCGTCCACTGCAGATGCATGGAATCTGCGGGGCGGCTCCTGCAGATGCATGAGGCTGAAGCGGGCCGCGTTCCAGATTTTGTTGATGAAGTGGCGGTAACCTTCCACCCGGTCCTCGCTCATCTTGATGTCCCGGCCCATGGCCGCCAGGGAGGTCAGGGTGAAGCGGAAGGCATCGGTGCCGTACTTGTCCATCATGAGCAGGGGGTCGATGACGTTGCCCTTGGACTTGCTCATCTTCTGCCCGGAGGCGTCCCGGACCAGGGCGTGGATGTATACGTCCCTGAATGGTACCTGCTCCATGAAGTGAACACCCATCATCATCATGCGGGCCACCCAGAAAAAAAGGATATCAAAGGCGGTGACCAGAACAGAGGTGGGGTAGAATTTCTGCAGGTCTCTGGTGTCATCCGGCCAGCCCAGGGTGGAGAAAGGCCACAGGGCCGAGGAAAACCAGGTGTCCAGCACGTCCTGGTCCTGCTCCAGCCTGGAGCTTTCACACCTGGTGCATACGGTGGGATCTTCCTTAGTGACCATGAGCTCTCCGCAGTCCAGGCAGGTCCAGGCCGGAATGCGGTGTCCCCACCAGATCTGCCTGGAGATGCACCAGTCCCGGATGTTGTCCATCCATTCAAAATATGTCTTGGCCCACTGTCCGGGCACAATACGCGTATCTCCGCCGGATACAGCATCCCGGGCCTTGCTGGCCAGGGGGCCGACTTTGACGAACCACTGCCTGGATACATAGGGCTCCAAGACGGCGCTGCAGCGGTAGCAGTGCCCCACGCTGTGTCTGTGAGCTGCAGAGCTTTCCAGGAGGTCTTTTTCCTTTAATTCCTGCAGGATTTTTTTGCGGCACTCCATGCGGTCCAGCCCGGCGAACTGTTCGCCGGCCTCCGGGGTCATTGCGCCCAGATCGTCTATGACCTGGATGAGTTCCAGGCCGTGTTTGCGGCCCAGTTCAAAGTCGTTGGGATCGTGGGCGGGAGTGATTTTCAGACACCCGGTGCCGAACTCCATGTCCACGTATTCGTCACCTATGATGGGCAGTCTGCGGTTTAAAAAGGGCAGGACAGCGTTTTTGCCGATAAGGTGCCTGTAGCGCTCATCTTCCGGGTTTACCGCTACTGCTGTGTCCCCAAGCATGGTCTCAGGGCGCGTGGTGGCCACCACTAAGTGTCCGGAGCCGTCCTCCAGGGGATAGCGCAGATGGTAAAGCCCACCGTCAACCTCGGAGTATTCCACTTCCAGATCGGACAGGGCCGTGTGGCAGCGGATGCACCAGTTGATGATGTAATCCCCCTGGTAAATAAGTCCCTGTTCATAAAG
>NZ_QYZY01000368.1:0-1200 GCF_003838035.1 Desulfonatronospira sp. MSAO_Bac3
CTGGCTCTGGATGCGCTCATTTCCGCCAGAATATCCAGTGTCGGGTTCATTTTTACCTGCAAAGCCGAACGTCCCTGTTTCTTGAACTTCAAGTCCGTGGCCTTTTCCGGAGCAAAATCAGCAACTGCGGCACTAAATACTCCCAGGGTACAATCAGGCCACAGTGCGCTGCACTTGTCATACATGTCCCGGGCAGTTGTAACAGGGTATATATGAAACCCGGGCAGAGGCAGCAAAGGCTGCATGGGACCGTGGACAAAATGGATTTCAGCTCCTCTCAGCCACAGGGCCAATGCAATGGCCAGGCCCATCCTGCCGCTGGAAGGATTGCTCCAGTAGCGCACCAGGTCGAAATATTCGTGCGTGGGACCGGCTGTTATGAGCACCTTCGTGGATACCATGTCCTTAGAGGTCAGTTCCCTGAGGCATATGTAATATAAGCTTGCAATGTCAGGAAATCTGCCCTGTCCCTGTTCACCACAGGCTACCTTTCCACTGTCAGGCTCAATAATCTCGTGGCCGAAATCCCTGAGCTGTCGGATATTATGCCTGGTGGCGGCATTGTTCCACATGTTGGGGTTCATGGCCGGTGCAAAGAGAACTCTTCCCGGGTAGGACAAGATCTGCGTGGATAAAAGATCATCTGCAATTCCTGAGGATGCTTTGGCCAATATATTGGCCGTTGCAGGAGCTACCATGAAGACATGGGGAGAAAACTGCGAACTCAGGTGAGCAAAGGGCTGCTCCACTGGAGAATAGTCAGGAGTATATACAGGGTCAGCTCCCAGGGCACTCAAAGTGAGAGGACCTATAAAAGCACAGCCGGAGCTGGTGATGGTTGCGCTGACGGATAAAGATGATTTCTGCAACAGGCGCACAAGGTCAAGGGTTCTGTAGGCAGCAACACTGCCGGTGATGCCCAAGTGTACCCGCTGACCCTGGTACTGGTCAAAAATCATATATGGGCAGGAAAGCATATGCCAAAATTTATATTACCCACAGGCATTATATTTTTGGGGAGATCCAGATCTGAAGCTCGGTTCTTAATCTGCCGTCAATGATACGGATGATGCAGAGCCTGTCGTCCTTGGCAAAAGTCTGGATCTGGGTACCATATTTGATATAGCTTAATTTTTCCCAGCCTTCGTTCGGCAATGCCGAAAGAAAGTAGTTAAAAAGAGAATTGCTGTCTACCCTGCC
>NZ_QYZY01000036.1:0-2545 GCF_003838035.1 Desulfonatronospira sp. MSAO_Bac3
AGAATGGGTTCGGCCTCCCCCACTACATCCAGGTCCGGGTAGAGCATCTTGGCCGTCTGCTCAGCGGTTATCAGGGACTTGATCATTATGGAAAGATCCGATGTCAGCACCCTGCCGTGCTCCCGCAGGGCAGTGGTCAACTCCATCAAAAGCCGGCCCAGGTTGATCTCCTTAAGCGGCATGCGGGTGAAGTGGCTGACGATTTCCAGCACCTCCCCCTGCAGGGCATCCATATTGATGTTTTCCGTGCCCGAGGTAAAGTTGAGCAGAAGCTCGGTAACCTCGTCCACATCGTTTTCCACTATAGCCGCGATGAGGTCTATGAGATCATGGCGCACCTTGGGGGTGAGTCTGCCCACCATGCCCCAGTCCAGGATGATCAGGTTTTCCTCGTCGTCCACAAGGATGTTGCCTGGATGGGGATCGGCATGAAAAAAACCCTGGCCCAGCACCTGGCGCAGGGTGAAGTGCAAAGCGCTTTTTGCCAGTTCTTCCCTGCCTGTAAGCCCGGCAATATCTACGTTCTTCATCTGCGTGCCCTTGCAAAGCTCCATGACCAGCACCTGCGAGGTGCTTAGCTCCGGAAATGTATCCGGAACCCTGAGCCTTTGCTCATTCTTCATCTGAGCCGCAGCCACCTGCATATTGCGCAGCTCGTAGGTGAAGTTGAGTTCGGAAAAAATGAGCTTCTTGATACGCCGCACCAGTTGCGGCAGGTTGTAGACTTTGAAATACTCCATACGCCCGTCCAGCTGCACAGCGATTTTCTCCAGTATCTCCAGATCATTTTTAATGGTCTCTTCAATGCCCGGACGCTGAACCTTCAGGGCCACTTCCCGGCCGTTTTCTCTTAGCCGGGCCCGGTGCACCTGGGCCATGGAGGCTGCAGCCAGGGGCAAAGGATCTATTTCCGAAAAGATATCATCCAGAGGTGCTGCGTAGTTTTTTTCCAGGACCTTTTTTATGTCCTCAAAGTCTTCGGCATGCACATCATCCTGCAGTTTGCTGAGCTCCTTCATCAGCCCTTCGGGAACGATATCCGCCCGCTGGGAAAGGATCTGGCCAAGCTTTATAAACGTAGGTCCAAGCTCCTCCAGTATCTTGCGCACCCGCTCCCAGGTGTGCAGGTCCTCATGCTTTGGCTTGACTTTCTTCAGATACTTGAGCCCCGGTATCTCCAGGCGCTCCACTATGTCGTGGAACCCGTATTTTGCCAGGGTGGTGATAATCTCCCGGAAACGTCCAAGATGTGCAATTGATCTGATGTCCATACAACTCTCCTTAATAATTTTTTTGCAGGTCTTGCCCGGATGGCGACAATGGTTTATAATACTGACTGATCTCACAGCAGTATAGCTGTGCAGATATTGGTCATTCATGCGGATTATCAATCAAACCATCAACTTATGACGGAGGAAAGTCATGCCCGAAACTGGAGAAATCTACAAGTGCGAAATCTGCGGCAATGTTGTTGAAGTCAAGGAAGCCGGAGGCGGCGAACTGGTCTGTTGCGGCCAGCCCATGGTCAAACAGTAATACAGACAGCATAAAACCGGCACAAAAAAACGGCCGCATCCTGGATATGCTCTCCAGAATGCGGCCGCTTACTTATTTTTGGCTTTAAAATCTGCCGCGGGCCACCCCGCAACCTCAATCCCTCAATCCCAGAATCCCTGAATTACTCAATTCCTCAATCCCTCAATCCCTGAATCCCTCAATCCCTCAATCCCTCAATCCCTCAATCCCTCAATCCCAGAATCCCTGAATCCCTCAATTCCTAAATTCACAATCCACAAATCACGCCTTTTCCACCTTTACAAAATGTTCCTGCAGGGCCACTGCACCTCCGGCAGGATCCCAGATGTCCAGGCCGCCTTTCATGAGCCGGTGGTCGGCAACTCCCTTGTTTCTGGCCCTGGTTTCCGCCGGGACGTCACTTCCGAAGCCGTGGACCATGAATACCGCGTCCGGATGCATAAATTCCGTCACATAAGCCTTGATCTTGCCTGAATAACCGTTGGAGCCGCTGACCTTGACTAAGTCATTGTTGCTTATGCCCATTTCCGCGGCTTTTTTGTCGTTGATCCAGAGTTCGTTCTCGGGCATCTGCTCATGCAGGATTGGATTATTCTGGGTATGACCCTGGGTATGTACGCCGCAGCGACCGAAGGTGATCCTGAACCAGCCCTTCTTGGGAGCCTGTTTGTCCTCATACGGCTTAAGAGAAGGAATGCCTGCCTCTTCCCATTTGGGGGCGATTATTTCAATTTTTCCCGAGGCGGTCTTGAACTTGAACTGCTCCCTGGGAAAATAGATGGGCTTGTCAGTTAGAGATACCATGCCGGTGGCCTTGAAGTCCTCAGGTTTTACCCCGGTATCCGCAAGCTGGTAGCGCCAGATGTCTTCGATGGATTCAAAAGCCAGCTTATCCAGACCCATTTTCTGGGACAGGCCGCAGAGTATCTCCCAGTCGGCCCGGGTGTCGTACTTGGGCGGCAGTGCCCTGTGGCGCACAAAGAAATGCGGCTTAAGGCCGTTTTTAGCG
>NZ_QYZY01000369.1:0-1732 GCF_003838035.1 Desulfonatronospira sp. MSAO_Bac3
CTGGTCAAGGTTTACCGTACCAGAATAGAGTTGCGTCAGATCGGGGTCAGACATGAGACCCAGATGGTGGGTGCCCTGGGCAATTGCGGCCAGGTATGCTGCTGCCGGCGGTTCATGCGTCAGTTTGCCCCGGTGACCATCAAGATGGCCAAGGATCAAAATCTCTTTTTAAATCCGGCCAAAATATCCGGGGTTTGTGGCAGGCTGTTGTGCTGTCTTAATTTTGAACAGCCCCACTACGCCCAGTTCCAGAAGAAGCTGCCCAAAATGGGCAAGAGATATAAGTGTCGGGAAGGCTACCTCCGGGTCATCCGGGCCAATCTTTTTCGGGAAAGCCTTACTGTCCTGGACGAGGAAGGCACGGAAAAGGAGGTCCCCTTGCAGGACTGGCAACAGATGCTGCAAAAGCCGGACAAAAAGAAGGAAAACAAGTAGGTTCGTACCTTCTTAAAACCATTCTGCGGGAATTGTCCGTATCAAGTCTGTGAATGAAGCAAGCATGCAGGAGGCGTGTAAATTGGAAAGCTTTTTTGTTTCCACTCCCATATACTACGTAAATGCCAGGCCGCACCTGGGCCATGCCTATACCACAATCGTGGCCGACAGCATAAACCGCCTGCACCGTCTGCGGCAGAAAGACACCTTTTTTCTGACAGGCACGGACGAGCACGGGGACAAGATAGTGGAAGCAGCTGAAAAAAACGGCCTGGCCCCGAAAGAGTATGCTGACAGAATAAGCGCCCTGTTTAAAGAGGCCTGGCCCTGGCTGGAAGTGGAAAACTCCGCCTTTATCCGCACCACTGACCCGGAACATGTAAAATGCGTGCAGCGCTTTCTTAATACCGTCTACGAGAATGGGGACATTTATTTCGGGGAGTACGGGGGGCATTACTGCTTTGGTTGCGAGTGCTTCTACATGGAAAAAGAACTCCAGGACGGACTCTGCCCGGATCACCTGGAAAAGCCCAGATACCTCAAGGAAGAAAATTATTTTTTCCGCATGACCAGGTACCTGCCCGCCCTGCGTGAACATATCCTGAACCACCCGGAATTCATCCAGCCGGAAAGGTATAGAAACGAAGTTCTGGGCATGCTGGGGGACGAACTGACAGACCTGTGCATATCCAGGCCCAAATCCAGGCTGACCTGGGGTATAGAGCTGCCTTTTGACAGCAATTTTGTGACCTATGTCTGGTTCGATGCCTTGATAAACTATATCTCCGCCCTGGGCTGGCCCCACGGGGAGGCCTTTAAAAGATACTGGCCCGGAGCGTACCATCTGGTGGCCAAGGATATTTTAAAGCCCCACGCCGTTTTCTGGCCCACCATGCTCATGTCCGCCGGGGTGGACCTGTACCAGGGGCTGCGGGTGCACGGGTACTGGACGGTGCAGGAGGCCAAGATGTCCAAGAGCCTGGGCAACGTGGTCCAGCCCATGGACATGGTGGAGAAATACGGCCTGGCACCCTTTCGCTATTTTCTCCTGCGGGAGATGCAGTTCGGCCTGGATGCCAGCTTTTCCGAAGAGGCCCTGGTGAACAGGCTCAATTCGGACCTGGCCAATGATCTGGGCAATCTGTGCAGCCGCACCCTGGCCATGACCAATAAGTATTTCCAGGGGCTTGTGCCGGAAAAGTCCGGGCTGTCCCAGGAGGACCAGGAGGTGGTGGATGCCGGGCTGACCGCTCTGGATGAATACGTACGCCTGTTCGGGGATTTTCAGTTTTCCAAG
>NZ_QYZY01000370.1:0-3237 GCF_003838035.1 Desulfonatronospira sp. MSAO_Bac3
CCCATGAGCTGCATAGCCATCTGCGGCAGGGTGTTGGCCTGAGCCAGCATGGCGGTTGCGCCCTGGGAGAGGACCTGGTTCCTGGTGAACTCGGTCATTTCCTGAGCCACGTCCACGTCGGAGATGCGTGATTCCGCGGCCTGCAGGTTTTCTGCCTGGATCTGCAGGTTGCTCACGGTGTTATCCAGGCGGTTCTGGTAGGCACCCAGGTCTGCACGGATGCGGTCCTTGATCTCAATGGCCTCGTCTATGGTCTCCAGGGCCTCTTGAGCCCGGGCAGTGAAGATGTGGTTGGCCATTTCGGAGTCCACTGGACTGGCTGAGGTGGAGCCAGCCTCGCCAACATCGTACTGCTTGAGTCCATCTACATCGATATCAGATATCTCACCTGCGCCTTTGGTTATGGTAATGAGTTCTCCTTCGGATTCAGCGGTAAAGCCAGCATCCTCGTTTATTCGTTCAGCCAGTTCCCGGACCACATCCTCTTTACTGTCTCCTGCCTCAGCTTCATAGTCAAAAGTGTCAGCACCTAAAGTTACCTGATAATTCTGGCCCTCGACGACTTCCCAGTCAGTATTTCCAAAATCCAGGGTGCGGTTAAAATCTTCTGTATTTCCGGTATCATTGATCGCTACGTCGTCCTTGTCCTCTCTAGTCTCACCGGCTACAGAGATGTATTCTTGACCTAAATTGAGATCAGAGCCTAATGTAATCGTTCCATCAGTAACACTTACATGTTCCGCATTATAATCTGCGCTGGCTTCTATCTCATCTGCTATCCCCTCTGCTACATCTTCACTTGTATCTCCTTCCTGGGCTACGTAGCGAAAGGTATCTCCAGCGAATGTCACGGAATATTCCTCACCTTCTATGGGCTCCCAGCCGGTATTGGTGAAGTTGATTGTGCGATCAACACCCTCTGTAGTTTGTATAGAATTTACCAGTACATCCTGTTCAGTTGGATCATAAATCTGACCTGTAAACGATATGTTTACTTTTCCAGCGCCTTGATCTATTGTGAAATTAGTATCACCTTCATCTGGGCCAGATGTACTGTAAACATCTCCTCCATCAAAATCATTTATTGCGGTAGATAGTGCATCAGCTATATCATCTGCCCTGTCTCCATCATTTGCTTCTATGGAAATCACGTCATCTCCAATGGTGACCGAGAACTCTTTACCACCAACAGCTTCCCAGTCTATACCGTTCTCATCGATATCTACAACGCGATCAGAGTCAGTGTTATTTCCCTGGGGACCGACAGAAAAATCACTTTCTTCAAGCTCCCTTGACTGATTCAGATCCCTTTGTACATTGGTTGTGCCAAGGTCATCCCGGGCAAACAGTTCTACCTGCTCACTGCCCACGCCGTCGGTGATAAGAAGCCGGTCTCCATCCACCTCGGCGGAGTAGCCCTCTTCGTCATCAATCTGCCCTGCAAGGGCCTCCAGGACATCTTCGAGGTCTTCGCCTTCCTCAGCTTCGTGATTAAACTCCTGGCCACCGATGCTCACAAAGTATTCAGCGCCTTCTTCTATTTCCACGCCTTCCATGTCAGCAACTCCACCATCAGTGAGCATACCCAGGTTTCTGACCACATCATCCACGTCTTCAGGCTCATCCCCGTCCTGCAGGCGCTCAATGTCCCCTTCGACGTTTTCAATGGCCTCATCCAGTAGATTTTTCATCTGCTGAACCTGATCGCCCCACTGGTCATCGTCAAGCTTCTCATCAGCAGTCTCCAGCTCTTCCCTGGCATACTTCATGTGACCAAGGGCATCATTCATGTGCATCTCCAGAGAATCGCGGTCCCAGTCGTCTCCTTCCAGTTCATCCTGCACGTGCCCCATGATTTCCTGGGCGTTCTCCACAGGAGCCTCCACAGTGTACCTGAGGTAGCTGTTGTCGATACCCAGGCCTGCGGCAGTGGCGTCACCCATGTCCACATGGTAGTAGTCCTCGCCGAAGTTGTCCCTGGGGCCGAAGTGGACCTTCAGGGAATCGTCGCCGGTAACTGAGCCGTCGATGAGCTTTTGCTGGTTGAACTCGGTCTGCCTGGCGATGCGGTTGATCTCCTCCTTCATCTGCTGATACTCGCCGTCGATGACCTCGCGCTGATCCGCAGTGTAGGTGCCGGTGGCGGCCTGCTCGGCCAGTTCCTTCATGCGGATGAGCTTGTTGTCGATGACCTCAAGAGAGCCGTCCGCGGTCTGAATGGCGGAGATGCCGTCATTGGCGTTACGCACGCCCTGGTTCATGGCGGCGATGTCCGCGCGCATGAGTTCGCGAACAGCCAGGCCGGCTGCGTCGTCGGCTGCGGTGTCCACGCGAAGGCCCGAGGAGAGCCTGCGGGTAGAGGTGGCCAGGTCGCCGTAATGGCTTTCCAGATTGCGCTGGGCATTCATGGCCATTGGGTTGTGATTGATTGTCAGTGACATAACTTTTCCTCCTTGAATAAAGTTTACAATGGCTTCCTTGCCACTGTTTGGGATTTGACTCTTTTATCGACTGGGGTGGGAAATACTTTAGGAATAATTTGGGATTGGGGGATTTAGGAATTGAGGAATTGAGGGATTTGGGAATTGGGGGATTGGGGAATTTAGGGATTTTGGGATTTAGGGATTGGGGGATTGGAGAATTGGGGATTGGGGAATTGGGGGATTTAGGAATTTAGGAATTTAGGGATTTGGGAATTGGGGGGATTTTGTTGTTGATGTGTTGGGCAGGGAGGGGTAGTAGGCAAAAAAACATAGGAGGATCAGGATGGGATACAAGTATTTTGAGGAACTGCCTTGCTGGCAGGTTGCCAGGGAGTTGTGCCAGGAGGTGCAGCAGATTATTCATCAGGAGAGATTCAGAAGGGACTTCAGCCTCAAGGATCAGATATCCAGGTCTTCGGGCTCCATCATGGATAATATTGCCGAGGGCTTTGATGACGGGAGCTCCAGGGAGTTTGTCAGGTTCCTGGGGTATTCACAGAGATCTTGTGGGGAGGTGCAGTCCCAGTTGTACAGGGCCTGGGATTGCCAGTATCTGAACAGGGATCAGTTTTCCAGGGTGTACCATCTGGCCGGGGAATGCCGGAAACAGATCAAGGGGTTCAGGAGGTATTTAAGGGAGAATTCGTTTTGATTTAGGGGGTTGGGGGATTTGGGGATTTGGGGATTTAGGGATTTAGGGATTGGGGGATTGGGGAATTGGGGAATTGAGGGATTGAGGAATGCAGGAATTTAG
>NZ_QYZY01000371.1:0-26081 GCF_003838035.1 Desulfonatronospira sp. MSAO_Bac3
TCTCAGCCCAGCATGACCCCAACATCGCCTACCAGGACCTGTCCGATGCCATCAAGAAGGAAGTGATTTTTCACACCCTGCCCCCGGAGCTTATGGATGAGAAGACCAAGATATACATCAATACCACCGGGCGCTTCGTGGTGGGAGGTCCCATGGGGGACTGCGGCCTTTGCGGACGCAAGATAATAAACGACACCTACGGCGGCATGGCCGCACACGGCGGGGGAGCTTTTTCGGGCAAGGATCCTTCCAAGGTGGACCGTTCCGGGGCCTACATGGCCCGCTACGTGGCCAAGAATGTGGTGGCCGCCGGCCTGGCCGAGCGCTGCCAGGTGCAGATAGCCTACTGCATCGGCCTGGCCGAGCCTGTCTCGGTACTGGCCACCTCCATGGGCACCGGGCAGGTGGATGACGAGACCCTGACAAAGGCGGTGCGCGAGGTATTCGACCTGCGCCCCTACTTCATCAGCAAGCGACTGGACCTTAAGCGTCCCATCTACCAGATGACCACCAACTATGGTCATTTCGGCCGGGAAAAGCCGGAATTCACCTGGGAAAAAATAGATGCGGCAGCGGATCTCAAAACCGCCTGCAAGTTGTAGAATTCACGTTCCCCCGGCACAGCCATGGCTGTGCCGGGGGATTTTTATTCATTTTGCGGATGAAAACTAATTGTAGGAAATCGGCTCGCGTTTGACCCTGCGGATGGTTTTGAGTTCATTGAGAAGAAAGTTCATGCGGAAGTATCTTTCCCTTACCTCCTGCCCATACTGGGTAAGACTGTTTTCCTCCCTGTTCACGTAATTGCGCAGCAGATAGCGGTCATTGGCTATCTTTTCCACTGTGGCTATGGCCCGGGTAATGATGTCCGGGAAATAGTTTCCCGTCTCGAATTTCAGTTCTTCCAGCACGCTGTTGCTGTGCTCCAGCATCTGCAGGTAATTGATTTTTTTGTCCTCATACCTTCTTTCAAGAATATCCTGCAGGATGCGTATTTTTCTGGCCTGCCTGATGTAGCTGTATTTCTGCCATACCTCCTGGTACAGGTCGTTCAGGGCCTGAAAATCCTCGAAAAGCTCAGGGTTCAGCAGATAGTTGTCCAGGACTTTGGTCACTCCGGCATAAAATTCGTCGGAATATCCGATGATCCTTCGCTGGTGCTTGCTGAGCCAGGCGTACAAAAACTTGAGCCTTTTTTCGTGAGTGTCGGTGTTTTCAATGATCTCGCGCTTGTATTTGATTCTGCCGGAAAACTCACCCTTGACTATATCGTTTAGTTTCAAGGTCATGAAAAAGGTGTCTTTTATGATATTCAGTTGAGAACAGACTTCACCGGTGCGGGGATGGATCACCTCCTGCCTGAGCACGGACAGGGCCCTTTCCTCCCGGATATTGTCCGGATCATACTGGTGCTGCTTGTACCTGACCCTCAAAATGACCGCCTTTTTCTCCTCGTCCAGAAAGTATCCGTTTTCCTTGAGAAATTTCAAGACATCCTTTTTTTTGGTTTCCACCCTGGCCAGGGCCACCTTTTCCAGGGCTGGATAGAATTTGCAGTCCCCTGTATTATAAAGAGTGGTAATGGTACGGTCGGTCTGACCCAGGGCCCGTATGAGAAACCTCTCACCCATCTTGAACAGCCGCCTGGAAAACAGGGCTGCCGAAGTCCTGCGTTCGGACACCACCGGGTAGCCGTAAAGCTCCATAAGAAACTGGTAGACAAAATTGCGGTTCAGTTCGTAACGCAGGTTGTCGTTGGGCTTGAACTTCTTGATCTGCAGACCGAAGCGTTTGAGTTCAGGGTCCAGGTAGGACGGGAAAGACGCATAGACCCCCGAAAGATAAAATTCGTTTCTGGTGTCCATGCTCATTACGTGCCCCCGGTCCATGTTCAGGATAAAATTCAGCACCCGGGGATAATTGTACAGTTCGGCAATATCAGTTCCGCCCAGTTCGTCCTTGAAGCGCTCCTGGATATTTTTGGGAAGACGGCTCTGAAATGTGGAGACATTGGTATGGCTGATGGTGTCCGGCACAGGACAGGCCTCGCCATGGGTGGTGATGATTTTTGCCCACCTGCTGTGCAGGATGTCGAACTGAAATATTTCGTTGAAGTATTCCAGGGGGCGGGCCAGGGCCACCAGGCTGAATCCCGGCAGGTCTTCATACTCGTAGAGGTCCGACTCGAAGGAGGGAAGAAGTTCCCTGGCTTCCACCAGGGGATAATTATCAGTTTTCAGGAAGGGCCGGATAAGGCACTGGCGGATATGTATCAGGTCCAGGTATTTTTTCAGACTAAGCAGGCTGTTCAGTCTGAACCTGGGCACAGGGATCTTCTGGTCGGACCAGTCGTAGGCATCGGCTTCAAGGAAGTAGTCGTACCATTTTTGCATCAATAAGTCCCTTTGCCCTGAGAGGCGCCTGGCCAGGCACTCAGCAGATCCGCCTGTAACCGTACTGAGATTTAATGGGCCAGTAAAATTAAAGAATTTGCTGCTTTATTCTCCAGCCCGGAAATGACCGGGAGGGTTTCATCGGGTCCATCCAGCGCCGTGCACTTGCTTGCGCTGGAAAACAAGCCCGGCCATTTAACCTGAATGGTTTAAGCCTATAATAAGCCCCGCCAGTGACCATGATTTACAAGTCTGTGCGCCGGGTTATGATGTCCAACCTGTCAGCAGCTGTAAAATATCCGTGCAGACAGGGTGTTCCAGGGGTTTTATGCTCCGGACGGTGATGTTTTTTGCAGTAAGACTTCAGGAAGAATCTCTGACAGGAACCCCCGGGATTTTCGCAGTATCTCCTGGAAGTATCCACGCATGTGTATGCATCGGGGACAGGTTCAGAAAAATTGAGCAGATTGGAGGATCTAAACGCTGATAATTTTTCAAAGGCATGAAACGTGGAAAGGTCTTCAAGGCTCGTCAGTTCCTCAAGGTTTCTTTCCAGGTATGTAACAACGTGGTTTTTCAGCCGTTTCCAGCGGTCAGAATCTTCAAACGGCACAAGCTCCGGCATCCCCTCCCATGATGCACCTGCAAAAAGTTGAAAAATGGGATTCGGCATTTTGACTTGACTTAATAACTCTTTGATTCTGCTGCCGTCTGTCCCGTGCATGGCTTGACCGGACCAGCTCCCGGCAGGCTTATCCCCCGCTGCAGCATCAAGTTTTTCCATTTCCTGAGGCCAGGACATTGTCCATGCACAAGCAAGACGGCAAGCCCCGGTTCATTTTAAGGGGGTGTAGCAGCAAGGCTTTCATAAGTAAAAGTGTTCTGTCCTGGATGCCCTGCCTTAAAAAAACGAAGTGTTCCATGGATGACCCGGGCTTGAAAATTATTTTGTCACCTACACTTTCAAACCATTTTTTTATTTTATAATTATGCTGTATGATTTACAATGTCAACATTAATTGTACTGCTTATTTCATGCTGCAGCATAACACTACAGCGAAACTTATAAAATTTTTCAACCTGTCTAAAGTCATAAGTTTCGCTGTAGTGATAATGTCTGTTTGTAAGCATGCTTACTCAACGGGCAGGAAATAACCCGGGCCGGGATTGTCAAATGTGAGGCAGGTTGAGAACATGGTCTCAGCAACCTGCCGGCACCCAGGAGATGCCGGCAGGTGTTCCGGTTTATTTTTGCAGCATCTTGTCAAAAATCCTCTCGGATTTTTCAGCTGCCTGTTCAGCCCTTTCCGCCGCGTCCTTTACTTCCTGGAGCATGGCATCAAGGTCCTTGCAGCACTCCTCGGCAATTCCAACAGCCTCTCCGGCTTTCACCTCTGCCTCATCAGCCTTGTTCCAGGCTTCGTCCGCCCGGGTGTGAGCCTCATCCGCCCTGGTTTCGGCCTGCTCGGCCTGTGTCCTGACTTCTTCCAGCTGACTCTTGGTTGCGCAACCGCCCATAAAGGTCAGACCAACGAGACAAAGCATACAAAAAAGCAGGATCAAAAATTTTCTGAACATATACAACCTCCTTTTATCTGTATTGTTGAAGAAAGCATTAAACACCATTCATCACCAGGAATAAAGCCCGGCATATCGCTGTTGGTAACAACTGCAGGCACCCCCTTTTTTTCCTCGAGCACCCGTCCCGCCTCGCTCAGATCCACCCAGGGGGCGAGTCCGCTGGCCTGAAGCAGATCCCAGACATGGGAATGCATATCCGCTATTTTGCCGTATACATCGGGGTGCACCTCCAGAAAGATATCACCTCCTCTAAGGCCCAACTTGACCGGTTCATAAATGATCTCCACCTTTGCCCCAGCCTCAACATCGTAAAAAAACTGCTGGATATGTTCCGGATACAATCG
Source organism: Desulfonatronospira sp. MSAO_Bac3 (assembly GCF_003838035.1). Lineage (NCBI taxonomy): Bacteria > Pseudomonadati > Thermodesulfobacteriota > Desulfovibrionia > Desulfovibrionales > Desulfonatronovibrionaceae > Desulfonatronospira > Desulfonatronospira sp. MSAO_Bac3. The sequence continues at coordinate 4,319 of NZ_QYZY01000371.1, forward strand.
GATGCATCCCCGGCTGACCTTTCGTCCCACCCCCCAGGGAAAGTTGGTCCCGTGGATGCCCAGGCTGTCCCTGGAAAGTCCTATCCAGTACCCACCCAGGGGGTTGTCCGGTCCCGGCGGAACCACCACTCTGCTAAAGCCCTCCCTGGCAGAAGGCGGCACTGTCCAGGAGGGGTCTTCAACTCGTTTTTGTACCCTGGCATCCCCGGGCGGAGTCTCAAATCCATCCCGGCCTATGCCCACCGGGTAAGTTCTGACCATGTCGATATCCCTGTAAAACCGGTATAGGCGCATTTCTGGAAGGTTGATCACGATTTCCCCATGCCTGGTGGGAGGAAGAATCCATGTGGTGGGAATATCGATTTTCAGGCCTTCCTCCGGCACCCAGGGATCCAGTTCTGGATGCTTCAGGGAAATTTCATTATAACCCAGGCCGTATTTTCTGGCAATATCCAGCAGAGTTTCTCCCTGTTCTATTCTGTGAGACTGCATGAACCCTATTACAGGGGAAAGACTGGATTGCCCGCCGGATTGATCCAGCGGTCTGTATGGATACGCAGCGCCATACACACCATCCTGGTTAATATTAAAGCCTGACCCCGCTACAAGCAAGATCATCAGCCACAAGAAAATTTTCATTGCTGACGCCGTGCATATTAAATATTGCAGAAAATAAAACCCCAAAGTCATAGAAAGCTCTGTGAAAAATTCAGCTTTGAAATAATTATAACCTTAATGAGCTTTCAAATGCAAGCTTGAACAGGAGAAGTTTCCTGGTTAAAATTTCGGCGGATGTATCTTTTTTGCTTTGGTTGTTGGCATGGGAAGTTGATCTCCGTGCATTTATTTTTTAACATGTCAATCATCCTTGAGAAAAATAAGTACAGGGATGCCTGATACCCTGCTTTACTTAAAAGCGCTGAACAGATACCGGCGGACCAGGTGATTACAGAGCGGGGTGTTGTTTACAAATGCTGTACAGCCAGCATTGTCAGGGCCGCAACCAGGGGGACCCGCAGGTTGTCGTCCAGGGGAAGTGGTGCGGCTTCAGCAATGCAGGCGGCCATGGAAGAAGCTGCGCCATGCCAGAAGTATATTCCCGGAAACACCAGTGAGATGAGCAAGGCGGTCGCCAGAAAGGCCAGGGATCCTTCCAGGGTCTTGGGGCTTTTGCCCAGGCGGATGCGGCCCATACGGCGTCCGGCCAGGGCGGCGGCAGCGTCTCCCAGCATGAATATGGTAAAGGCGAATGCCGCCACCTGTACGGGGAAAAAGAGGACCAGGAGAAAGGCCGAGAGCATGGCCCAGGTTGCACCGTTGACAACCACCCTGCCCTGCGGCAGTTCTTTTTCCCTGGGGCGCATAAGAGAGCCGAAAAAATTCACAATCCAGTGATTCAAGGGGGCTTTGTCGGCCCTGATTATATCAAGTACAATACCCAGAAAAGCAAGGCCTCCGAATATCACTATAGAAGGCGGCTTGCCCAGCAGGAGCATGGCGGCCGGAATGACAAGTGCCAGAACATGCAGGGACTTGCGCATCAGTTCGCGCCTTAAGGGTAGAAATCCTGAGTCATGCCGGCCGTGCATGTCGTGTTTTTGTGGGTCAGGCATATGTGTATATTTTCCTGGTAGCAATTTCAGGTACTGGTCACAGAAACGGGGAGCAAAGTCAAATGGGTACTCATTGCCGGGTCTGCCTTGGAAAAGAACTGGACTTTTTTTATCGGCAGGAAGATCTTGTATACTGGAGCTGTTCCAGGTGTCAGGCGGTCCTGCTTGATGAAAAAAAGCTGCCGGATGCGCACGAGGAATTAAAGCGCTACCAGGAGCACAACAATTACCCGGTCGATGCCGGTTACAGGAATTTTTTGAACAGGCTGGCAAGTCCCCTGCTGCAGAAGCTTCCCGGCCGGAGCCTTGGTCTGGACTACGGGTGCGGGCCCGGACCGGCCCTGTCCGTGATACTCAAAAAAGCCGGGCACCGCGTGGAGCTTTACGACCCATTTTTTTACCCGGACAAAATAGTCCTGGAGCAGAAATACGGCTTTATCACCTGCAGCGAGGTGGTCGAGCATTTTCACCGCCCTTATGAGGAATTTGTCCGCCTGGATAAAATGCTCTGCCCCGGCGGATGGCTGGGGATCATGACCTGTTTTTTTCTGCCCGGACATGATTTCGGGCAGTGGCATTACCGCCGGGACCCCACCCATGTGGTCTTTTACCAGCCGCAGACATTTCACCTCCTGGCCGGGATGTTCGGCTGGAGCTGCGAGATACCTGTCCCCAACGTGGTCCTGATGCAAAAAAACCGGTTTTAGTCCCTGAGCCAGTGGCGCAGCTTCACCAGAAGAAGTTCGGCATTGGACAGTTCTGCCCGCTCCCGGAGCAGTTCGGCCAGGACCTCTGGTCGGTCGGTAATGATATTGTCCACGCCCATGTCTATGAACCTGGACATCTCCCGCCTGTCGTTCACTGTCCAGACGTGCAGTTCATGGCCGTGCCGGTGGGCCCTCTGGATATCCTCCACCGTGGTAATGGCCGCGCGCAGACCCAGGGCGTCCAGGAGGCTGCGATCCGGCTCGCCAATGGCTGTATGTACAAAAAGGGAAGTTCTAAGCTCAGGCTCGAGATTTCTGGCTTCTTTCAGGACCTCGGGATCCATTGCCCCCAGAAGGACCTGGTCTACGTAGTCCTTTTCCTGCAAAAGCTCCACCACGATACGGGTCAGATCCGGGGTGTGCCGGCTGGGCTTTATTTCCAGGTAGATTCTGGCCCGGTCCCCCACTACCTCGATGACTTCCTCCAGGGTGGGGATGCCCACCCCTGCAAACCTGGGATGAAACCAGGAGCCGGCGTCCAGGCGCTGTACTTCTTTGAGGTCCAGCTCCCAGATAGGGACCGGTTTGCCCGCCACCCGGCGTAAATCACGGTCGTGCAGAAGTACGGGCACTTTGTCAGCAGTAAGGCGGACATCAATTTCCACATAATCCGCACCGTCCACAATTGCCCTTTCAATGGCCGGGATGGTGTTTTCCGGGGCCAGCATGGAGCTGCCCCTGTGGGCGCTTATGTAGACGTGGTCCTGGAAATCGAAAAAAGAGTGCACTATGAAGCCGGCCTGGACCAGTGCAAATACCAGGAGGACGAGTTCAGCGCTCCAGGCCAGTATTCTGCTTCGTCTCGGAGCAAAGGCGCTTTCCCGGAAAGGTTCAAAACCGGTTGTATCTTTGTAGACGTTGAATACGAGCAGGCTGTTGGCCGCTGTGCCGGCAAAACTGAGCATTACGGCCAGGACGATGTAAAAGCTGATGAAAAAGAGTACTGCAGGCACCAGAACAGTGAAATTTTCCGGCAGAAGCCCCAGGAAGAGCCCGCCCAGAGTATCAAAAAGGACAGCTATAATGCCTGGCAGGGTCAAAATCAAAAGGGCCAGGCCAAGCACAAGAACCGCCACAGGTTTGATCCAGCCCCTGGCCAGTCCGGAGCTTCGCCGCAAGGCATTCCAGGGGCCGGATCCTTCCAGCAGAACTATTGGCAGGGCCATGAACCAGCGAAGATAAAGAATGCCGTTGCAGACAAGCATGCCAAGGGCTACTGGAGTACATACAGCGCAATATATCCAGAAAATGGGCGGCTTCTGGGAGATAAGGAAGTACGGGTCATAGTCCCCCAGCAAAATGAGCCAGGCCAGGCCCATGACGATTATGAATGGGGCCGCAATGAGCAGGTGTGCCGCCACCTGGATGAGTGCCAGGGCCAATAGTGAGGGCAGATTGCGCCCCACCCGGACAAGGGCCGAGGATGCCAGGCGGTAGCGACCGCTGCAGGACCTGGAGGAGATGTAGATCATCCCGGCATGGTGTATGAAGATTATAAGCACTGTCAGAGTGCCCCCGGCCAGCACCCAGGCCAGTCCTGCAGGGGACAGGAAAAAATCCAGCATCTCCTGGTGGCTGATCATGGGGTGGCCGGTGGTTGTCAGGACTTTGGTAGTGATCCAGGCCGAGGCGGGTGCCAGCAGCATGACAGCCAGAATGCTGAAAAAAATGTGATATATAAAAAGGGGCCGGAAGCAGCGCCCAAGGTCTGATATGATGTTCGAGGCCTGTTTTTTTATCTGCAAGCGGGACAGCTCCTTTATGCTTTAATTTGCTTCCATCCGGAAAGTCTTTCTTTCCGGATGTTGAAGCTGTTTGTTTTCTTTAGGGAAAAGAACCGGTTCCGGATGAAAACTAATCCGGCCTGTCTGCATGGTGAAATCTTTTAAAACGGCAGTCAAGATGCGGCCGGCCCTGCTTTTTACTTCTTTTGAAAAATTCCATGAAAAAGGGGGTTGTCAAAGGAGGGGGAATAAATTATATTTCAAAAAGACATGCCGAGGTGGTGGAATTGGTAGACACGCTAGGTTCAGGGTCTAGTGGGGAACACCCCGTGGGAGTTCGAGTCTCCCCCTCGGCACCATCCTTATAATAATCAAGGCTTCGATTCTTATGGATCGAAGCTTTTTTTGTGCCCTTTTCCTGTCCTGCTGGTTTCAAAGCGAAAGCTGCTTAGAACCAAATCAGTAAAAAATCACATCAAAATTTCAGAGGCAATGGCCTGTAGAGGGTGATTCCCTCCGGGTCGATTATTGTATCGTAGGCCAGGACCATAAGGCCCTGCCGGACTGCCTGTCTAAAAACATCCGCAAACTCCGGGTCGATAAAGTCGGCCGGGCCGAAGCAACGGCAATCGGGCCTTTGCACTAAGTAAAAACAGGCTGTCTGATAACCCGCCTCAGCCATGAGCATAAGCTCCTGCATGTGCTTTGATGCTCTCTTGCTCACCGCATCCGGAAAATATGCCTTTTCTTCCTCCATGAGAGTCACATTCTTGGCTTCAATCCACAGTCGCCCACCGGTTCCGTGCAGGACTGCATCCAGACGGCTGTCCCCGATCACGGCTTCGGAGCGGAAATGTTCAAAGCCCTTGAGTTCAGGGATCAGGCTGTTCTGCCAGGCCAGCCTGAGCATACGGTTGGGAGTGTGTGTATTGACCCCCACCCAGAATTGGCCAGTGTGCACCATTTCCAGCGTGTAGGGCAGCTTGCGGGCCGGATTTGCTGCAGGGGAGAGCAGGATATCCCGGCCCGGCCGCAAAAGGCCCATCATGGAACCGGAGTTGTTGGTGTGTGCGGCAACAGCAGCGCCGTTTATAAGTCCATGGACGGTGAAGCGTTTTTCCCTGGATTGAAAAACCGCCTGCACACAACTCGTGTCAAGAAAAACGGTATTATGCTTACTTCTCTGCATGGAACTGCTCATCTTTGCGGTCTGGATTTCCTGGCTGAACTGACGCCTTTGGTAGCCAGGATACGGCGTACAGGAAACAAAAAAGCATCCAGACGTTGGATTCAAGCCGGCCGGACTGCCTGTGCCGACCGCGTTTATCCATTGTAGGCAGGAAGCTCTAAAAAATACAGTTTTTTAATTTCCATGCCAATATGTATTGACTTTCCGTCATAGTTTTGACAGTACAGGGTAAAAATAGAATCGCGAGGGTTGCCATGAGCGTTGATACTTCAGATATTATCGGGAAGAGCAGGGTGTTGAGGGATGTGTTTAATATGCTGGCCAAGGTTGCGCCTACTGAGACAACGGTTCTGGTTGCCGGGGAGTCGGGCACAGGCAAGGAGTTATTGGTACGCGCCCTGCACAGGAATAGTCAGCGCCGGGATAAACCCATGGTTCCGGTTAATTGCGGGGCTATTCCCAAGGAGCTTCTGGAGTCCGAGCTTTTCGGGCATGAAAAGGGGGCATTCACGCATGCCGTGCGCTCAAGGGCGGGACGTTTTGAAATGGCAGAAGGCGGGACTCTTTTCCTGGACGAAATAGGCGAACTGGATATGAGCCTGCAGGTCAAGATATTGCGTTTTCTGCAGGAAAAGGAGTTTGAAAGGGTAGGCGGTTCCAAAAGCATCAAGGCTGACGTTCGTGTGATAGCCGCCACCAACAGGAATCTGGAGGAAGAGGTAAAATCCGGGTGTTTTCGAGAGGACCTGTTCTACCGTTTGAACGTGATTCCCATAGAACTGCCTCCCCTGCGCAGGCGGGGCGACGATGTCCTGCTTCTGGCTGAACACTTTCTGGACAAATACAGCCGCGGAAGCAAGCCCCTGGGCATTTCCTCCGGGGCAAGGGATCTGCTGCTCAACTATCCCTGGCCGGGCAATGTGCGGGAACTGGAAAATTTCATGGAGCGCATGAGTATTCTGTGTGACAACAATGAAATAAAGCCTGCAGATCTGCCGGAGAAAGTGCTCCAGGCCGGGGGAATAGAACCGGAGTTCAGGCCGGACCAAGGGGATGGTTTTAAGTGGCCCAGCCTGAAAGATATGCAGGAAAGCGGTCTGGATCTCAAGGATTTTCTGGAGAATATCGAGGACAGGCTGCTTCTGGAGGCCCTGGAAAATTCTGAATGGGTGAAGAACCAGGCTGCCGAGGTCCTGGGCATCAAGAGGACCACTCTGATTGAAAAACTTAAAAAAAAGGATCTTGCGCCAGGATCGTCCACCCAGATAGATAAATGATAATGCCTGGCTTTATGATGGTTAATCTTTTGAGGCGGGAGAGACGATTAGGAATTATGAAGTTGATGTTTATCACTACAGCGAAACCTGTGATTAACCTCCGGGGACAGTCCCGTATCTGCCTGGGGTCAATTTCCTGAAATTACTGGAACTTGCCTGGCAACCAAGCAGATGCGGAACTGTCCCCGGTTGAGGCACAATATTATATTTTATAAGCTTTGCTGTAGGGTTGTTCTGTAAATTTTTTATCAGGGTCTGGTTGCAGCGGCCACCATATGAAGTTTAAATATCTGACAGCTATCCTCCTGTTTCTGGTCCAGCTTTGCCTTATGCACGGCCTGGCCGGGGCCATGGAATATTATTGGGGCAGTCATCCGGACCACGAGAGGATTGTCTTCGAGTTCCAGGAGGAGATGCCCGACTACAGTGCCTTCAGAAGCGCCAGGGAGAGGATAGATGTTGTACTGCCGGAGGATATCCGGCAACACATCCGGATTCCTGAGGAAGTGGATTTCTCCGCAGCGGACCTTATCCAGAATGTGCAGTTTCTTGATCACCGGATCCAGATCTACACCGGTTCTGCAGAATTTGGTTTCATTTCATTTACCATACCCGAAGAAAATAAGATAGTCCTGGACATCTTTGAAGACCGCCTTGGAGATAAATGGGAAGCTCCTGTGGAGTTTCCCGAACTGGCTGATGAAGCCCGCCGACAGCCCGAGGAGCCGGAAGAACCACCTGCCCCTGAAGAGGATGCACTGGATGATCCCGGTCTTGAGCCGGAACCGGGACACCGTATGAGACAGCAGGTGCAGAGGGTGGGTCCGGAAGAAGCGGGTCTTGTCCTTCACGAGGCCGATGCAGACAGGGTGGAAGCCCCGCAGGAGACTGAAGAACTGTTTGATCCCCCGGAGGTGCCGGACAGGGAGCCGGATGACCCCGGGGTGACCCCTGCGGAACTGCAGGAGGAGCCGCCTCCTGCTGAAATGGACAGGTACGAGGAAATGATTGCGGCCGGCCAGATGGCCATGTCCGGGGCCGAGTACGCCATTGCAGCGGATATCTTTGAGGAACTCAAAAATGATCCCCAACTGCCGGAAGAACATACCGAAGAAGTACTCTACTCATACGCCCAGGCGAATTTCCAGGAGCACAGCCATGATATTCCGGGCAACTTCCAGGATGTCTTAAGGCCCTTTGAACGGGCTGTAAGCGCCAATCCCGGCTCTGACAGGCTGCCGGAAGCCCTTTTGAATATGGGCTATATCCATCTGCAGGTGGGTAATGAGCCCGAAGCCAGAGGATACTTTGATCTTTTGAGGGACAGGTTTCCGGAGCATGAGGCTGTACCGGCCACCCATTACTACATGGGCGAGCATTACAAGGACCGGGAACGATACGAGGAAGCAGCCGACGAGTTCGAAGAGGTTGTGCAGGAATACCCCCAGGATGACCTGGTCAAGCCCGCGGCGGTGGCCCTGACCAGGGTGCTCAATGAGCTGAACCTTGATGAGCAGGCCGGGGATATGCTGGAGTATATCGACAACCGCTGGCCGAGATATCACCTGGATGACCCGGACTTCCTGGTCCTTGCCGGCAATATCCTCTACCGCAATGAAGATTACCAGGACGCCAGGGAAAAATTCATGCACTACATCAACCTGCTTCCGGACGGAGACCAGGTGGACGTTTCCATGGCCAGGGTGGGAGACATTCTTTATCAGCAGGGGCATGAGGATTCGGCCCGGGAGATGTATGAACAGACTGCAAGGCAATATTCTGATGATGAAGGGGGGTTGATAGCCCAGATGCGCCTTGCAGACAGATTCGGGGACGAGACCATCAGGCCCAGGCTTTTATATGAGCGTATCAGCGAAGAGTTTCCGGACAGTCCTCTTGCTCCAGTGGCCCTTTTGCGCCTGGCTGACTGGAATCTGGACAACGGGTTATATGATGAGGCCATGGATAATGTGGAAGATTTTTATGACAGGTATTCTCACCGGGAGATGTGGCCAAGGGCCCTGCAGACCGGGGTGGACGCCTTTGAGAGCCTGGTGGCGGAAAATTTTCCAGATCAGGAATACGACGACATAATTGATGCCTGGGAGAGGCATGATTATTTGAATGAAAATAAGGATATGCTGGATCGCGAGGCCCTTCTGGCCCTGGCCTCGGCTTACTGGGACATGGAAAATATGCAGGAGTCCCTGCGCCTGGCTGAACCTTTTCTGGACATGGACAAAATAGATGAGCACAATATAGCTGCCCTGTCTTTGATGTTGACCATTGCTCTGGATACCAGGGACTGGGAACGTATACTGGACCTGGCGGACCAGGTGGAAGGCTGGGACCTGCCGGAAAACAAGGAGCTGCAGCTCAAGTATGCAACCGCCCTGGCCAAGCAGAACCAGGGCCTGGAAGACGAAGCCCGGCCTCTGTGGAGAGAGCTTGCCGTGGAAACTGATCTGCCGGACAGGCAAAGGGCCTTTGCCCTGTTTTTCATGGCCGAACATTCCATTCAGAGGGAGGAGTATGAAAACGCGTATGTATTTGCCCAGGAATCCCTTGCCCTTTTCCGGGATCAGGATGATCCTGATGTGTCCAGGATCAGGTCCAACCTGGAGTTTCTCATGGACGCCACAGCATACACAGGCAGGCACAGGGAGGCCCTGGGCTGGGCCCTGGAGTTCGAGGACTATATAGAAGAGGATGATCCGGACTGGCCTGCGTATCGTTACCGCCTGGCGAACCTGTATCGCCTCAATGGAGAGCACCAGCGCTGGGAGAGGATTTTACAGGAACTGGCAGAGGACTATCCCCAGGATCTGCACGGACGCATGGCTGAACTGGACTTAAACGCCCAGAGACTGGACAGGGAAGTGGACCGCTTCAGGCAGTAATAAGTGAGTGTTAAATTGATGAAAAGAAATTAGATGGAGGTGTTTATGGACAGAGAACCGGTTGTTGCAGGACAGTTTTATCCAGGTTCGGCAGCAGCCCTGGATGAAAAGTTGAGCAGGTACTTGCAGGGAGAACAGGCCAGCGCCAGAACCCTGCTGGCCATGGTACCCCATGCCGGGTATCCCTTTTCCGGGCCCGTGGCTGGCAAGGTGCTGGCCCGCTCCAATCTGGCCTCAAGGATCATTCTTCTTGGACCCAACCACACCGGACAGGGACAGAGAATAGCGGTCTGGGGAGATGGAAGCTGGAGGCTTCCGGGTGGTGAGGTCATGGTAGACGAGGATACAGCTTCGGTCATAGGCAAGCTGCCTGGTTACTCTTTTGATTACCAGGCCCACCTGAGGGAGCATTCCCTGGAAGTGGTCCTGCCTTTTCTGGCCAGGGCTGTTCCAGGATGTAAAATAGTCCCCATATCCGTAGCTGAGCCGGATCTCCAGGTGCTGATGCGGGCCGGCGAGGACCTGGCCCGGACCATCAGGGACCTGGCCCTGGATGTTTCCCTGGTGGTAAGTACGGACATGAGCCACTTTGTACCCCAGGAACAAGCCAGGAGGCTGGATCACATGGCCATTGAAAGAATCCTGGACCTGGATCCTCAGGGACTGCACCAGGTGGTAAAGCAGAACGGGATTTCCATGTGCGGAGTCATGCCCACGACCCTGGGGCTGGCCTGCGTCAGGGAAATGGGGGCCAGGAGCACTGAATTCATTGACTATGCCACATCAGGAGACGCAATAGGGGATTATTCCCAGGTGGTGGGGTATGCCGGCGTGGTTGTGAGTTAGGCCCTCAGCACAAATTTTGGAACAACATGCTGGCAACCAGATTTCTCACACCCTGCCTCTCACCCCTTTAGCGTGCTGTATAGCCAGGGTTAACCGGGCCTGCTTCCGTCTGCCGCCAGTCATTGCCGGTCCCGGGCAGGGCCGGCCTGTACTCCTTAAATCCGTTCAGGAAAGACTTCAGAACATCTTCTGCGTACACCTGTCTCCGGCAACATCCAGCCCCGTGTTGACTATCCCTGAAAACCTGTACTAAAGAACCAGAGTAGACCACTGTCCAGTCCAAGTCCAAAGGCAGGGGCATGCTCCTGAAAAAGTGTGCTCCCGTCGTGCGTTGTACTGCTGTCAATATTTTTGTATAACCCAGTGCTTTGACCTGTCAAAACATGCCGGCTGGAGGGAGCCTGATGCAGATATTTTACCTGGCCCTGGCCTCTTTTCTTATCTTGAACATACTGGCTGGACTGTGGAGGGTCATTCAGGGCCCGACACCGGCTGACCGCATGGTATCGGCGCAGCTCTTCGGCACCACCGGGGTGGCCATACTGCTGGTCCTGGCCCAGGCCCTTGAAGCACCTTATATCCGCAATGCAGCCCTGCTTTTTGCCCTGCTCATGATCATGGCCGTTTTATCCTTTGTGCGCAAAACAGCCCCGCAGCAAAGCCAGGCAGGAAATGAAAAATGATATTCGACATTTTAAGCATTATCCTGTGCCTGGCCGGGGCCTTTTTTTTCCTGGGGGGGACCGTGGGGCTCCTGCGCTTTCCGGACAATTACAGCCGCCTGCATGCCCTGACCAAGGCCGACAATCTGGGCCTTGGCTTTATAGTTCTGGGACTGGTTTTCGCAAGCGCAACCCTGCCTGAGATTATCAAGCTGGGGCTCATCTGGCTGCTGGCCCTGGTGGGCAGTTCCAGTGCCTGTTACTTCATCGGCAATTATATTTATCACACGCCCTCGCAGGAGGAGGAGTAATTGGCTCTGTTTCTGGACGTTCTGGTGGCCTTCGCCCTGGTGGCCACCGCCTGGAGGATAATGCGCTCTCCGGGCCACTTCCAGGCAGTGGTGCTCTTTATCACCTTCGGGCTTCTTTTGTCCCTGGCCTGGGCCAGGCTGAATTCTCCGGACATCGCCCTGGCCGAGGCCGCCGTGGGTGCGGGTCTGGCCGGGGTGCTGCTTTTAGATACCCTGCGGGCCGTGGCCCAGCCGGGCAAAGTCAAAACCGGGGCGCATTTTTCCTGGCTGCTTTTGCCCTGCCTGCTTCTGGCCGGTCTTCTTTCCCTGTCCATCATACACATTGAGCCTGACTCCCAGGGGCTGATCCGGGCGGTGGAGGCAGGCATGCAGGCCACCAGCCTGGAATACCCGGTCACGGCTGTACTTCTGGATTTCAGGGGCTACGATACCTGGCTGGAACTGGGGGTATTGCTGGCAGCGGTCATGGGGCTTCTGTGCGTACGCCGTAAAGAAAGTATCCGCTCCCCCCTGCTGCCTGCCCCGGCCGAACCGGTGGGGCGCTGGCTCATAAGTATCCTCTTGCCTCTTATCCTCCTGGTGGGAGGTTTTCTCCTCTGGCTGGGGGCTTTTGCCCCGGGAGGGGCATTTCAGGCCGGAGTTGTCTGGGCTGCGGGCGGAGTGCTTCTCTGGCAGGCCGGGCACCCATCCCTGGGAGCTTTGCCGGTAAGCCTGTGGCGCATAAGCGCGGTGCTGGGCTTTGCCCTTTTCTGGCTTCTGGCGGCAGCGGCCCTGTTTCGAAATGAACCAATGCTCACCCACCCCCAGGCCAAGGCCTGGATCCTGGCTGTAGAATATGCTGCAGCCCTGTCCATTGCGGTATGTCTGACCAGCCTGACTATTGGTGGACAGAAGTCAGGGGACAAGGGTCAGGGGGCAGGAGTCAGGGGACAGGGGACAGGAGGCAGGAGGCAGGAGGCAGGAGGCAGGGGGCAGGAGTCAGGAGTCAGGGGGCAGGAGTCAGGAGTCAGGGGGCAGAGATCAGAAGTCAGATAACAAATAACAAATAACCAATAACTGATAACCGATAACATAGTACAAGCGGATAAAGTCATGCATGGTTTCTACATATACGCAGTAACGGCAATGCTTCTGTTCTGCCTGGGGCTGTGGGGGCTTGCTTCTCACAAAAACCTTTTGCGCAAGATCGTGGCCTTAAACGTCATGGCCGGGGGCGTGTTTCTTTTATTCATAAGCATTGCCAATCCGGACCAGTCCGGCCAAGTGGACCCCGTGCCCCAGGCCATGGTTTTAACCGGTATCGTGGTGGCCATCAGCCTCACCGCCTTTGCCCTCTTCCTTACCCGGCGTATTCATGAAAAAACCGGGCATGCCGAGCTGGACACCTCCTGCAGCATAGAGGATGAGGACGGGTAATGGAAAGCCTGCTGGTCCTGGTGCCCCTGGCCGCAGCCATGGGCTCTTTCCTGGCTCCGGGCCGGGGTATCGCTTCCTGGGGATTTCTCACATCCCTTGTTATTCCCGCCCTGGCCACAGGCCTTGCCCTGGACGTCTACCACCACGGGGCCAGGCGTATTTCCCTGGGGAGCTGGGCGGAACCCCTGGGTATCCACCTGCATATGGACGGACTGAGCGTGATTTTTCTGCTCATGACCGCCCTTGTAGGAGCCCTTGTCAGTATTTACAGCGCCTTTTTCTTTGACAGGCAAAGCGCCCGCCACTTCTGGCCCTTATGGCTTCTCATGTGGGCCGGGCTCAACAGTCTGTTCATGGTCTCTGACGTCTTCAACGCCTATGTGGTGCTGGAGCTGGTCACCATCTGCGCCGCAGCTCTGGCCGTGCTCTCGGGTAAGACAGAATCTTTGCAGGCGGGCCTGCGCTATCTCCTGGTGGCCATGGCCGGCTCCCTGGCTTTTCTCATGGGAGTAGGCTTTTTGTACGCCGAGACCGGCATGCTGGACATGTTCATGCAGTCCGGTGGTCTGCAGGGCGGACCTGTTACAGCAGCAGCCTTCGGGCTCATGACTGCGGGGCTTATCATGAAATCAGCCCTGCTGCCCTTTCACTTCTGGCTGCCCCCGGCCCACGGCGAGGCTCCTGCTCCTGTCAGCGCTCTTCTCTCAGCCCTGGTCATCAAGGGTTCTTTCTTTCTTCTCCTGCGCCTGTGGGTGGGAGTTTTTGAACCAGTCGGGCTCACATATCACGGGGCCTACGTTCTGGGCTGCCTGGGCGTGCTGGCGGTACTCTGGGGCTCCTATCAGGCCCTGATTCAGGCCAGGCTCAAGCTCATCATCGCCTATTCCAGCGTGGCCCAGGTGGGCTATCTTTTTCTCATGTTCCCCCTTCTGTGCACAGTGCCCGAGGCCCCCTGGGCTGAAAAGGCCTGGGCCGGAGGCACTTATCAGGCCATCTCCCACGGCCTGGCCAAGGCCGCCCTTTTCCTGGCTGCGGGCAACCTGATTCTGTCCACAGGCACCGACAGAATCCATTACATGAAGAATATCGCCTCGCGCCTGCCCATGACCACCTTTACCCTGGGTCTGGCCGGAATAAGCCTCATGGGCCTGCCTCCAAGCGGGGGCTTCGTGGCCAAGTGGATGTTCATGCAGGCCATCCTGGAGAGCGGGCAGTGGTGGTGGGCGGTTGCCCCGGTCCTGGGGGGGCTGCTCACCGCCGGGTATGTCTTCAGGATTCTTGGGCATGCCTTTCTGCTGGCGGAAAAAGAGGCGCGCATGCTTCCTGTGCCCTTTGTCCTGGAAAAAATTCCTCTGATTCTGGCCCTATGCTCCATCCTCATAGGTTTCCGGGCCGAGGAAGTCATTTTTATGCTGCAGGAGCACATGCTCTGGACGGTTGAGCTGGAGGGTGGGCCATGAACCTGAACGTCTGGCTGCCCCTGCTGGTCCTGGCCAGCTCTTTGTTTGCCGGGCTTATAATCTTCATGCTTGATGAAAGCCGCAGCAGGCTGCGCACAGCCCTGAACCTCTTTGCCGCGGCCTTCAAGGTGGTGGCGGTGCACTACATGGCCTACAGGCTGCTGGTGCATGGGGAAGTGCATGAGGTGGGATTCAGCATGGGGCTTGGCTTTGAGTTCCTGCTCAAGGTGGATTTTCTGTCCCTCATGTTTCTGGCCCTGTCCAGCAACCTGTGGCTGGTGACCACCCTGTACGCGGTGGGCTACCTGGAGGGCTCGCCCAACCGCAGCCGTTTTTTTGGTTTTTTCAGCCTGTGCGTCACCGCCAGTACCGGCATCGCCATGGCCGGCAACCTGATCACCTTCTTTATCTTTTATGAATTTCTGACCCTGACCACCTATCCCCTGGTGGTGCACCGCGAAACCAGGCAGGCCCTGGAAGCCGGGCGCAACTACCTGTGGTACACCATCGGCGGCGGTTCAGTATTGTTTGTGGGTATTGTCTGGCTGCATGTCCTGGCCGGACCCTTCGATTTCACCGACACCGGGGTGATTGCAGCCCTGGACCCGGCCAATTACAGCACCCTGATAATAATATTCGCCCTGCTCATCGCCGGGCTGGGAGTCAAGGCGGCTCTGGTGCCTCTGCACGGCTGGCTTCCGGTGGCCATGATAGCCCCGGCCCCGGTTTCGGCTTTGCTGCACGCTGTAGCCGTGGTCAAGGCCGGAGCCTTCGGCATAGTCCGGGTGGTATTTGACGTGTATGACAGGGAGTTTGCAGCAGGCCTGGGACTTCTGGAGCCCCTGGCCTTAGTGGCGGCAGTGACCATAATTTTCGGGTCGGTACGGGCCCTGATGCAGACGGATCTCAAGAAGCGACTGGCTTATTCAACCGTGAGCCAGGTATCCTACATTACTCTCGGGGTGGCCATCCTGGCTCCCTTTTCCACTGTGGCGGCCATCGTGCACCTGGTACACCAGGGCATCATGAAGATCACCCTGTTCTTCTGCGCCGGCAACATCGCCGAGACCCTGGGACTGCACAGCATCAAAGACCTGGGCGGGGTGGGCCGGCGTATGCCGGTTACCGCCATCTGTTTTACTGTTGCGGCCTTCGGCATGATTGGAGTGCCTCCAGTGGCCGGGTTCGTGAGCAAATGGTACCTGGGACTCGGGGGCATGGACGCCGGCCGGGAGTGGGTGGTGGGGATCATGGTCCTTAGCAGCATGCTCAATGCGGCCTATTTTCTGCCGGTTGTCAAAACCATCTGGTTCAAGACTCCGCAGAAAAAATGGAAGATACAGCGCGTAAGCCGTTTTGAAGCCCCCCTGACCCTGCTGCTGCCCGCCCTGGCAACAGCCTCCATGTCGCTGTTGGCCGGACTCTGGGCCGGGTGGACCTGGAGTCCCCTGGGTATTGCAAAACAGATAGCCACTGGAATGGGGGCCCTGCCATGATATGGGTTCTGGCTGTTTTTTTCCCCCTGCTTCTGGCGGGCCTGTGCCTGATCTCAAAAGTTCAGGACAAATACTGGGTCCGGCTTGCAGTCCTGGGACCTCTTCCGGCTCTGGGTCTGGCTGTTTTTGGATCCGATACGGCCCCTCTGGATATGCCCAGTTTTTTACTCGGCATGCATCTGGGTTTCGGGGAATACGGCAGGTATTTCCTGCTTCTCATGGCCATGGTCTGGACCGGGGCAGGCTTTTTTTCCGCCTGCAGCATGCACAATGACCCCGACCGGCGCTCCTATACCATCTTGTTTCTGCTGGCCATGTGCGGCACACTGGGTCTGGCAGTGGCCAAGGACGTAGTCACCTTTTACGCTTTCTTCTCGCTTATGACCTTTACCGCCTACAGCCTGGTCATCCACAACGACACCCCCTCAGCCTGGAAGGCCGGGCATGTATACATGGTCACTGCTGTGCTGGGGGAGGGGATGCTTACCGCCGGGCTGATGATTTCGGTGCACGTAGCCGACAGCGTCATGTTTATGGATATTTCCCGGGCCGCTGCAGAGCTCTCCCCGGCTCATCCCATGTTTTTTCTGCTGTTTGCAGGCTTCGGCATCAAAGCCGGGATCCTGGGCCTGCACTACTGGCTGCCCCTGGCTCATCCGGCCGCTCCCACCCCGGCCAGCGCAGTACTGAGCGGAGCCATGATCAAGGCCGGACTTCTGGGCTGGCTTTACTTTTTTCCGGTGGAGTCAGCCTCCATGCCCTCCTGGGGAGCATTTTTCATGTGCCTGGGACTTCTGGGGGCTTTTTTCGGAGTTCTGGCCGGACTTCTGGAAAAGGACCCCAAAACCGTCCTGGCCTATTCCAGCATCAGCCAGATGGGACTCATGGCCTTTCTCCTGGGGCTGGCCCTTTTTGATGCCGCACTGGCAAAAACGGCCCTGCCAGGAATCCTGATGTTTGTCATGCACCACGGACTGGCCAAGGCAGCCCTGTTCATCGGGGTGGGAGCCACCAAATACGCCAGGGGGCAGGGGGCCGGCACTTTTCTTCTGCTGGCGGCCCTGGCCCTGCCGGCACTGGCCCTGGCCGGAGCTCCGCTTACCTCCGGGATACAGGTCAAGTACCTCATGAAGGACCTGGCTTCCATGGGCCCCATGTACTCTGTTACAGGGCTTCTTCTGCCCCTTTCCTCCCTGGGCACAACCCTGCTCATGGCGCATTTTCTCTACCGGATTTTTCAGGCCATGAAACCTGCAAACAAGGCGTACCCCCGGGATCAGGCCCTGGTCTGGCTGGTCATGGTGGCTGCAAGCGCCGGCCTGCCCTTTATATCAGTGCATACATTCGAAATGCTCCCGGCGGCCTGGCAGGCGGATACGGGTTTTATCTGGGGGGGACTGTGGCCGGTAATGCTTGGTGTGCTTATTTATCCGGCAATCAAATTCTGGGTCCCCTTGCAGGCCGCCTTGCATTCCTGGCCGGACATCGTGGAATTAACAGAAAGAATCTGGCGTCTTTCTTATGCCGGATGGCGCAGCAGCCCGCTTTGCGACCCCACCTGCGGACAGATAAATTTTGTATACATGCTGGACAGATATATTTACGGCCGCAAAAGCATGGAAACCCCCTGCAGCATTGAATTCAGGCTCAGGCAGTGGCCTGTGGCCGGATTTTTATTTGTAGTTCTGACCCTGCTTCTCGCAGGCCTGGGGATGATGATCTGATGAAAGAAAGGCGGGATACAAGGACCGGGAGCGGATCGAAGAATCAGGTACAAAGGCGTCCCCGGCAGGGCTTCCTTGCCGGGGCACGGTGCTTTGCCTTTCGCCTGGTCCTTTTCGGGGTTGTCTGGTGGGGCCTGGCCGGAGGCAGTTTGCAGGACTGGCCTCTGGGGCTGTTCTTCGTCCTTGCAGCGGCGGTGAGCAGCATGTTCCTTGTGCCCGGGCAGAACCTCCGGCTGCCGGGTCTTCCGGGTTTTATCCCTTTCTTTTTGCACCTGTCCCTGCTGGGGGGTCTTGATGTCACCTCCAGGGCCTTCAGGCCGTCAATGCCCCTTAAGACCGGCATAATCATGCACAGGGTCCAGCTTGAACATCCCACTGCCAGGGTGCTTTTTGTCTGGGTGGTCAGCCTGCTTCCCGGTACCGCCTCGGTGCAGCTTGTGGACCAGAGCCTGCGCATTCATGTCCTGGATGCTGCACAGCCCCACCAGGACAGGCTGAAGGACCTGGAAAAAAGAATCCAGGCCCTGTTCAGGACTTGACCCCGGCTGAAAAAATCAGCCCAGCCAGGGATCGTCATCATCCACCCCGGCAGCCCCGGCCCGGCCTTTTTCCCGCTCTTTGGCCAGATCCAGGGCCGACTGAGTGGTATTGATTGATTTTTGAATCCTGTTGCGCAATTCCGGGTCTGCGGACTGCTGCTCTCTCAGGGCAGCGTAAAGGTTGTCCATGGCCTTTTGTAGGTATGTTTTTTCCTGTGGCATTTAAGTCCTCACTGGGTTTTACGTGCTTTCGATGCTGCTCAGGGCCTGTTCAAACACCTGCTTCTGTTCCTGGCTGAAAAGGACGAACCTGATCTTTTTTACCTGGCGCAGTCCAGTGGCCGCGTCAGCAATTGTTTTTAATGCCACCTGCGCCGCCTTGTCCAGGGGAAAACCAAAGGCCCCCGAAGAAATGGCCGGAAAGGCTATGGAGTCCACATGGTGCTCTTCAGCCAGGCTCAAGGCTCTTTTGTAGCACCTGGCCAGTAGTTCGTCCTCGGGCCGGTCCACACCGTAAACAGGCCCCAGGCAATGAATAACGTACCTGTTGGGCAGGTTGTGTCCCCCGGTAAGCACCGCCTCTCCAGGCCTTATGGGCGCCAGGGGGCGGCATTCTTCTTCCAGTCCGGGACCGGCCTTCTGGTGCAGGGCCCCGGCCACGCCTCCGCCGGGCCTCAGCTGCGAGTTTGCCGCATTTACCACTGCGGTTATGTCTTCCTGGGAGGCTATGTCGCCCTGGACGCATTCCACCCTGACCCTGGAAATTACCTTGTGCATATCCCGGCACCTCCTGTTTTCCGGTTTACATGCTCTGCCGACCTGCATTCCCGGACAGCTGGAGCACAAATCATTATGGTTAATTCTTACGTCTATATTAACAATAATCCCCGGATTTTCCAAACCAAAAAACCGGCCTGAAAACTTCTGGCGGAGGCTTGACCAGACCCTGAGGATGACCTATGATGCATAAATCAGATTGTTTGCCATGTACGGGAAACCACCGGACAAAAAGTCCGGCAGGATATTAAGGATATTAATCTTTAGATAATCCCGCACACGCTTTCTCAAGTCTTGCTGAATCACTCTCTGGTCAAGGTTCTGGCCTCAGTTGCCTGTACCGGCCTGAGATGTGGGTTCAGCCCTTTACCCCTGCATGCCCGGGATCAGACGCAAAGGTAAAGGCTTGATTAAAACGTGTGCGGGATTAAGTTGTTTCTAACCCAAAACACGAGAGAATTCAGGTATGAGCGACAGCATCCCCATTTCAGAGGAAGGTTTTGCAAGACTTAAACAAGAACTGGAAAAACTCCAGGCCGAACGCCCCGAGGTGATCCAGGCCATCAAGGAAGCCCGCGAGGAAGGCGATCTCAAGGAAAACGCCGGCTACGACGCGGCCAGGGAACGCCAAGGCCTTCTGGAGGCCAAGATTGCCCAGATAACTTCACGTATGCCCATGTTCAACATCATCGACCTGGACACCATGGATGGCAACAAGGTATGCTATGGGGCCACAGTGGAAATAGAAAACGTGGACACCGGCGAAGTTAAAAAATATACTCTGCTCGGCCCTGATGAGACCGATTTTGTTCCAGATTCTCTGTCCGTTTTTTCTCCCCTGGCCCGGGCCCTCATGGGCAGAGAGGTGGGCGATGAAACAGTGGTAAACGCCCCCAAAGGCAAGATCGAGTACGAAATCCTGGATATCAAGTTTTACGGCTCCTCCATCTTCAAAGATGGCTAAGGCAGGATCATGGATCCTGGATCCGCACTTTCGCAACCTGAATCTTCAGGCATAAAGACCCCCCGGGCCTTAGTCCGACAGGCCCGCTCAGGAAAACTGCTTTCATTTGACGGCCTTGAGGGCATAATCAAGGCTCATACTGCCGAAGAGGTCCTGCCCGCACTGCAGCAGGTGGAACAGCAGGTTGAAGGCCACAGCCTTTTCGCTGCCGGGTTTGTCTCCTACGAGGCCTCTTTGGCCTTTGATCCTTATTTAAAAGTCCGCCCGGACGATTCAGGTTTTCCCCTTCTGTGGTTCGGACTTTTTTCCGGTATGCAGGAAACAGAACTGCCCCGCCCGGACTCCCGGGTTTCTCTGGAGGGCCTGAACTGGTCGCCCTCCATTACCCCCGGGGAATACTCCAGTTCCCTGGACCGCATCCGGGAATACATCCGTGCAGGAGATACCTATCAGGTCAATTTTACCTACAGGTTAAGAGCTGAATGCTCCCTTGATCCCCTGGACATCTTCTGCACCATCTACCGCTCTCAGGATCCTCCATACGCAGCCTTCATTGATACCGGAGAGTTCGCCCTGTGCAGCTTTTCCCCGGAGATGTTTTTCACCCTCAAGGGACAGACCCTGAGGTCCAGGCCCATGAAAGGCACCGCTGCCAGGGGCCTGGACAACATCCAGGACCGGCATGCGGCCCGGGAGCTTGAAAAATCGGAAAAAGACAGAGCCGAAAACGTCATGATAGTGGACATGGTCCGAAACGACATGGGCCGCATAGCCCATCCGGGAAGCGTGCATGTTCCGCAGCTGTTTTCCGTGGAAAAGTATTTCGATGTCTGGCAGATGACTTCTCTGGTAGAGAGTTCTACATCCGCTCCCCTGGACGCGATTTTTTCATCTCTTTTCCCACCTGCCTCCATTACCGGAGCCCCCAAGATCAGAACCACGGAAATCATCGCTGAACTGGAAACCGCACCCAGGCGCATCTACACCGGGGCCATGGGCTATGTAGCTCCGGGCAGGCAGGCCCAGTTCAACGTGGCCATCCGCACCCTCCTTCTGGACCAGACAAAAAGCCTGGCCGAATACGGCATCGGCGGAGGCATAGTCTGGGACTCCAGAACGGACATGGAAATGAACGAGTCCAGGGTCAAGGCCAGGGTCCTGGCCACTCCAGGCCCTGGCTTCGATCTTTTGGAAAGCATTTTGTGGCAGCCTTCAAAAGGCTTTCCCTATTTGAGCATGCACCTCGAGCGCCTGCAGGAATCTGCTGAATACTTTGACTTTCCCCTGGACCTGCAGCGAGTGCACAGTGAGTTGCAGGATCTGGGTGCTGCCCTGCCCCAGGAGCCGCACAAAATACGCCTGCTGGTATCCAGGAAGGGTGCGGTGAAGGTGCAGGCAGTGAAGCTTGATACGCAGAATCCCGGTTTTTCCCGTCTGCCCCTGGCCGCCTCAGCGGTGGATCCAGACAACAGGTTCTTATACCACAAAACCACCAACAGGGAAGTGTACAATCAGGCCCTGGCTGCCAGGCCCGGCTGCCGGGACGTGCTTCTATACAATCATCGCGGCCAGGCTACCGAATCCACCATTGCCAACCTGGCAGTAGAAAAAAACGGGGAACTGCTCACCCCCCCGGTAAGCTGCGGCCTGCTGCCCGGAGTGTACCGTTCTCTTATGCTGGAGCAGGGCGTCATCCGCGAAAGTGTGCTGAGCATCCAGGACGTACTGGACAGCCCAAGGGTCTTTCTCATGAACAGTGTCCGCGGCATGCACCAGGTGGACATTATTTCCTGACACCAAAAAAAGTTGCGCCCGGGCCGGATTATCAGTATTGATCCCGGCTCGGGGGATATAAATATTTATCTCTTCCTCCTGCCTTGCTCCGTGGCTCTAAGTCCGCTTCCCTCCGGGGCGTAGGCCCTATGGGCCGGAGGCGGCCCGGGCGTGAGAAATTTCTTCCAGGATGAATTGCTTGTCACTTCCTGTTTAAACTCAGGCAAAAATATTTATTATACTGGCCTGCCTTCCGCCTTTTTTTTCCCGTCGATAGGAGAAAAAGAGCTCTTCCCGGCACATGGTGCACATATCCAGGGAAAAA
>NZ_QYZY01000372.1:0-2439 GCF_003838035.1 Desulfonatronospira sp. MSAO_Bac3
GCCGTGTTCTGCAGCAGCAGGGAACATGCCGGTCATGTTCCAGAGAAATGAGGCCAGCACCTGAATAACCGAGACCAGGATGAAAAAAGCCAGGGGCATGCCCAGTCCTCCGGGCTGCATCTTGCGGAAGAAAGGTCCGGGAGCGAGCATGACTCTCTTGACGGTTTCAAAAAAGCCCGGGAAAAATCCGTAGTGCTGCAGGTTCTCCCAGGGCGAGGCAGAGCTTTCCCCGGGTCCGGTCTGTTCTCTTTGCGGCTCTTCCGTGGGGCCGCCCAGGTCTTCCAGCTTGCTCCACAGGCTTTCTTCCTGGTCTTCTTCCCGGCTTTTTTCCTGGGCGGGTTTTTCATCCTGGTAAGTGGCGAAGTCATGCTCCCGGGAATCAGAAGAAGCCTCTTCTTCAGCTGCAGGCTCATCTTCCAGGGTAAACTCCTCTGGTTCTTCCAGGTCGCGGAACTGGAACTTTTCCTTGCACTTGGGACATGTGGCTTTTTTAGCGTGCGGCGGTATTTTTTCGTCGGGCACGTCCTGCTGGAACATGCATTTGGGACAGGTTATGCGCATATATGGTCCTTGATGAGTTCGAAGTATTGAATTTATTCAAAGTCCGGGGTGATAATCAAATCACCTGCATAAGCCTGAACTCTATCCATATAAGCGTCCTAAATCAAGTCTGGAAAAGGATAAAAAAAGGGGCCTGGAATCCAGGCCCCGCGAGGTGCTGCTTGAAGGGGGAGCAGCAAAGATCTTACTGCAGGTGCTTCTGATTTCGGCTTACCTCGGCAAAAGCAGAGGAGACCTGTCTAAGCATATTGATTACTGCATCGATTTTCTCGATGTCCAGCTTCAGGCTGGCCATAAGAAGCCTGGCCTGGCAGCTGGCGTAGAAGGCGTGCAGATTTTTGGCGACTTCGCCGCCTTTTTCCGCGTTCAGGCTGGAATTAAGTTCTCCGATTATCATAAGAGCGCGGTCAATCCGTTCTCCTTTGGCAATATAGTCCTTTTCCCGGATTCTTTCTTTGGCCTGTTCCAGAAACTTGATGGCTGCTTCATACAACTGGACAACCAGGTCTTCTTTGGTGGTGGTTTTGACTTTGGTCTGGAAGTAAGCTCTGGCTGCGTTGGAGTACATATATCCCCCCTGTTTTTATGCTTGATGCTTTTGTCTGCCTTAATTAACTATACTATCGGCCTGGGGATGGAATAACTTTAGCAGTTTTTTGCAAGTCTATTGAACTGCTCCGGAAGGGGCACGCTCGCCGGGCTTTAACTTTCAGGAAAACCAAATGACTGAAGCTCTGATCATACTTGTACTGGCCTTCGCTATGGACCTGCTCCTGGGAGACCCGGTGTACCGCCTGCATCCGGTACGCCTCATGGGCGCAGCTGTCTCCCGGGTGGAGAGACTGCTTTTTTCCCAGGGGCTCAGGGGCCGCGGCGGCGGGATGATCTTGACGGCGGCCATGCTGAGCGGGGTGAGTATCCTGGCGGCTGCAGGCATTTTTCTGGCTTCCATGGTTCCGGGACTTGAATTTATTTTCATGGTCTTTCTGGTCTATTCCTGCATGGGCCTGAAAGACCTGGTGGGTCATACCCGTCCCATAGCCCGGGCCCTGGAGGAGGGTGACCTGGGCAGAGCCAGGCAGAAGCTGCAGATGATCGTGGGCCGGGACCCGAGTGCCCTGGATTCTTCCGGGGTGGCCAGGGCTGCGGTGGAGAGCGTGGCCGAGAATTTTGTGGATGGCTTCCTGGCGCTGGCCTTCTGGTTTGTGGCCGGCTGCATCCTGGGGCAGGTTCTGGGAGTGGAACCGGCCTTTGCAGGTGTTCTTCTGGCTGCAAACTATCGCATGGTCAATACCCTGGATGCCATGGTGGGTTACCGAAGCAGCAGGTACATGCAGTTCGGGCGTTTTGCAGCCAGGCTGGACGATGTTTTAAACCATGTCCCGGCCAGGCTGAGCATTTTATTCATCAGTCTGGCTGCGCTTGCCTGCGGCTATGACTGGAAAGGCTCTCTGGGCACGGGCCTGAGGGACCGGTTAAAGCACGCATCACCCAATGCCGGGCACAGCGAGGCGGCCATGGCCGGTGCCTTGAATATCCGCCTGGGCGGGCCTGTGCAGTATGCTTTCGCCCTGGTGGAAAAGCCCTGGATGGGGGAAAAGGGACAGGATGCCGGAACGATGCATATCCGGTCCGCCCTGAAAATCATCCAGGCCGCAGCCTGGATCAGCCTGGCCCTGGCCGTGGCGGTGCTTGCTGCAGGTGGTTTGTAGTTTTTTGCCGGAGGCAGTTCTGGCTGGAAAAACTAACGCGGGCCATGCCCGCAACCCAATAAAGAAAAGAGCTATTTGACAGGATTAACAGGATTAAGAGATGGATAAAGAAAAAAATCATTTTGTCCTGGCTCCCAGTTTAATGCCCTTCGGGCTTGCTCTGCGA
>NZ_QYZY01000373.1:0-2757 GCF_003838035.1 Desulfonatronospira sp. MSAO_Bac3
AGGGTATCCACCAGCATGTCCCTGTCAATGCCCTTGTCCTTGCTGATCTGGTCTATGATTTTTTTAAGTTCCAGGCTCATACGGCCTTCCTCCATTATAATAAATATCCAAAAATAACAATAAATAACAATCAAGTATAAACTATTCCACCAGTCTGGACCTGTCTATCTCGTCCCATTGAAAACTCCAGGTGCAGTCCGGAGAGGTCTGGATGCTTATGGTTTCGTTTTCCGCATCCTGCAGGGTGCCGGTGAAGTTTTTGCGACCGTCTCTGGGCTCTTTCAAGGTTATCTTCACCTTATGTCCGGTATATCCTCTCATCTGCTCCGGGCGGAAAAACCTGCGGTTAAGCCCGGGAGAAGAGACTTCCAGGTTGTAGGATCCCGGAACAAGGTCCTCCACGTCCAGGGCCACGCTCAACTGCCGGCTGAGGTCTGCACACTGATCGATGCTCACTCCTTCCGGGGAATCCACAAAAACCCTGAGCACGCCTCTTTGTTTCCCAGTGCCCGGAACAAAATCCATGCCCCACGGTTCCAGGCCCATGAGCCTGCAGTTGGTCTGTACCAGCTCTTCAACCTGTTTTTTTATTTCCTGATAGTCCATAGCAGAAAGAGTATTTACTCATGACAATGCTTTTGCCGGAGCAAAGCAGGCATAAATATGCTTAGTTTTTACTCCGGATGAAAACTGAATGCACAACTCAAAAAAAAAGTGGACCAAGAGGTCCACCCCATACAAACGCAAATACGTTGAATTAAGCCTGGAGTGGAGCGGGTGACGGGGGTCGAACCCGCGACACCAAGCTTGGGAAGCTTGTACTCTACCAACTGAGCTACACCCGCTCGATACACCCTGTTACATGGATAATCTTGGCCCAAATGTCAAGGGGTTGAAGCAAATATGGGTGAATTAATTAATCTTGCCCACTGGCGGGGTTAAAGATATACTTGGATAAAGAAAAAGCAGGCCGGTGCCTGCAACATAAAAAACAAGGAGACTTTATGTATACCCTGGTGCTGCTTCGGCATGGAGAGAGCGAATGGAACCTGCAGAACCGCTTCACCGGATGGACGGACGTTGATCTTACCCCCCAGGGCGTGGAGCAGGCTGCAAAAGCAGGGGAGCTTCTGCAGGAGGAAGGCCTTTCTTTTGACCTGGCCCATACCTCGGTTCTAAAAAGGGCCATTCGCACCTTGTGGCTGGTACTGGACCGCATGGATCTCATGTGGATACCGGTGCAGCGCTGCTGGAGGCTCAATGAACGTCATTACGGGGCCCTGCAGGGGCTGAACAAGTCCGAGACCGCGGCCAGGTACGGTGATGACCAGGTGCTCAAGTGGCGCAGGAGCTATGACCTGCCTCCGCCGGCCCTGGATTATGACGACCAGCGCCACCCCCGTTTTGATCCTCGTTACCAGGGACTTGATCCCAGGCTGCTGCCTGATGCTGAGTGCTTAAGGGACACGGTGAACCGCTTCCTGCCCTACTGGAACGATTACCTGGCTCCCCAGATACTTGCCGGCAAAAGGCTCATTGTGGCCGCTCACGGCAACAGCCTGCGGGCCCTGGTCAAGTACCTGGATCATATTTCAGATGAAGAGATATTAAAGCTCAATATCCCCACCGGCGTGCCCCTGGTATACCGCCTGAAAGAGGACCTGACTCCCATTGAAAGCAGATACCTGGGTGATCCCGAGGAAATACAGGCAGCCATTGCCGCCACTGCGGGGCAGGGCAGGGCCCGGTAATCTTTTATGCTCAAAAAGATCAAGTCTTTTCTGCAGTCGGATATCTGGAGGTTAGATGTCCAGGAATTGTCCCGGGCAAAGGCCTTCATGACCCACCACCTGAGGGTTTTTCTGGCGGCGCTGCAGGGATTCAGCCGCAACGACTGCTCCATGCGGGCCTCCTCTTTGACTTATTATACCCTTTTGTCCATCGTGCCGGTTATGGCCCTGGCTTTCGGTATTGCCAAGGGGTTCGGCCTGGACGACATGCTGCAGTCCCAGTTGGAACAGTACCTCGGGGCTCACGAGGAGATCTTTGACGAGGTGGTGCAGTTTTCCTACTCCATGCTGGAGGTGACCCGGGGCGGGGTAATTGCCGGGGTGGGCTTTTTGTTTCTGCTGTGGGCAGTGATCAAGGTGCTGGACCACATAGAGCTTTCCTTCAACGCCGTCTGGGGGGTGCAGGAAGGCAGAAGCTGGGTGCGCAAATTCACCGAATACCTCTCGGTCATGGTCCTGGCCCCGGTGCTGGTGATCCTTTCCGGAAGTCTGACTGTTTTTCTGACCACGGAGATCTACAAGTACCTGGCGGAAGGGTGGCTGGCCCTGGTGGCGGACCTTTTCCAGTGGGGGGCCCAGTTTACTCCTTACGTGATCATCTGGCTGCTGTTCACCTTTCTTTTCATGGCCATGCCCAATACCAGGGTCAACTTCAAGGCCGCCCTCATTGCAGGCATCATTTCCGGGACCATGTTTCAGCTTCTGCAGTGGGGTTACGTAAACTTTCAAGTGGGAGTGGTCCGGTACAACGCCATTTACGGCAGTTTTGCTGCCCTGCCGCTGTTTCTGGTGTGGCTGCAGCTCAGCTGGATGATTGTCCTGCTGGGGGCGGAGCTTTCCTATGCTTACCAGAACGTCCGCCGCTACATCTATTCTTCCGAGATCCAGGATATCAGCCCCGGTTACAAGGAAAAAGTGAGTCTTCTGGTCATGCATCTGATCATAAAAAGATTCATTGCAGACAAGG
>NZ_QYZY01000374.1:0-25874 GCF_003838035.1 Desulfonatronospira sp. MSAO_Bac3
GAAGAACTGCCGTGCATACTCATCAAAGAAAACGGATTTAGCCTCTTCGAAGGAAATGCCGTGCTTCTCAAGGTTTGCGCGCGCGTTCTGCGGATCCCAATCGAACTCGATCATACATACATTGTATTTACGTGTTGCGGGTCTGTCAACCTCCGCTATGTGCTGGTGATGCCTAGCTCAACGCCACTAACGGTCAATGCTGGATTCAAGCGGCCAGGCGGGGGATCATTTCCATGCTCCGCTGCACATTCCGCGCTTGACCCGAAGTGTGCAAAAAGCTGCTCCTGACCAGCAGGCAGTCCTCCGGGGATCATGCGGCGTGGTCAGAATATCTATTTCACATCAACAACAAAGGCCTGGCTTATAACACTATTTTTCATGCGCCTGAAAAACGTCGGTTTTGCTGCGTAATACGTGTGACATTGACATTTTCACAACCACAAAGAATGCTTTCAGCCAGCATGAAAAGACGTTTTAAGCCTGTAAAAACTTGCCCGACTTATGCTCCCACATGTTCCCCCGGGCTTTCCTCAGCTGTTTTATATCCCATGGCCCGGTATCCGGCCAGGCGCTTCTGAAACATCCTGGCCAGTTGCGGCACATGTTCATCCACGTAGTCATAGATCAGGGCCCGGCGTTTGTTGCTGTGCATTCGGTGCAGACGCCCGGCATACTGCTGCAGAGTCCCCCGCCAGGAAACAGGAGACAACAGGAACAGGGTATCCAGACGGGCATCATCAAACCCTTCCCCGATATAGCTGCCGGTTGCTATCAGCACCCGCTCCTCTGTATCCGGAACTGCTGCCAGCCTTTCAAATACTGCCTGCCTCTGTTTCTTGCCCATGCCGCCCCGAAGGACTATGACATTGCGGACAAAATTCTGCAGCCACTTTTCCAGTTCTTCTACATGGCTTACCAGTCTGGCCAGCAGGATTGGAGAACACCCATCCTCCAGGGCGTTGAACAGATCGTTTAAGATCATTTCATTTCTGGCCTCATCACCAGCCAGGGCGGAGTAGACCTCCTGAATGCCCGGGTTATCCATATTGGCAGGCAGGGCAAAATCCGTACGCCTGGGCACAACGACATGCTCAAAAGGTCTACAGGCGGCCTGCTTTCTGGCATCCACCCGGAAACGAACTGGTCCACACTGCATAAATATTATGGGGTGATGCCCGTCCTTACGGATGGGCGTGGCGGTCAGGCCGCACACATACCTTGCCTTGGCCTTCCTCAGGACCTGTTCAAAGCTGAAGGCGGACACATGATGACATTCATCCACAATGATATGCCCGTAATCGGCTGCCAGATCCAGGACTTCTCCTTTCCGGTTCAAACTCTGCAGGGTTGCAATGTCCACCACGCCGCTGACCCGGTTCTTTCCCCCTCCAAAACGGCCAATGGAATTGGCTGGCAAATCCAGAAAAGTCCCAAGCCTTTCCTGCCACTGATCCATCAATTGTTTGCGATGGACCAGGATCAAGGTGTTCACCTTCCTTTCGGCAATCAGCCAGGCTGCAACTACTGTTTTGCCGAAAGCGGTGGCTGCCGACAATACACCATTGTCATGTTCTGCCATGGCTTGGGCGGCCCGATGCTGCTCAGGGGTCAAGGCACCGTTAAAACCTATATCAATTGCTTGACCTGTATTTCGATGATCCGAGATGTTAACCTGGACCCCCAGGCTCTTCAAAAATACCAGGGCTTCTTCCAGACACCCCCGGGGCAGAGCCAGGTGATCAGGAAACTCTTCTGTGCAGTTAATTATCCTGGGCTTGCCAAAAGTTGATAAACGCATGGCCTGAGCCCTGTAGAACTCGGGGTTCTGAAAGGTGGCCATCCTGGTCAAACGGTTCAGCACTTCTGCTGGCAATCCGCCTTTTACCACGTAAATCTGGTTGCCCTGAATCAGTGATGCTTCCCGGGGCAATGGTCCGGACACACCTTCTGGAGGCTTTTTACCTGAAGGAGGCAGGGTCCAGGGTCTCCTTGTGTCTTCTTCAACACTGTCCGGCACTCCAGCTACTGCACCTCTTTGACCGGCCTCATGGACTAAAGCCTCCACATCTGCCGGACTCATTGTGTTGACCCCGGACAGAAAAGCCCATTGATCCGGGTATGGCTGCAAAGAGGAGTCAATAAAAACACTGTGCCCCCTGGCTCGAGGATAATATTGCAGAGGCAGGGCAATAAGATTGCCAAAGCCGCCTTTGGGCAATGTGTCCTGATTGGGGAAAAAGCGGTCATAGGAATCAAAACCCAGTTCCCGCCTGCGTTCCATGGCCCTGGTGAGCACCGCGCATCCAAGCTTGCGGGCATTATGAGCCGAAACCGGACTATTGAAAAAAATCCAGACGTGACCTCCGTTGCCGGACCTGGAACGCTCAAGTGATGCTGGAATCTCCATCTCCCTGCAAATTTCCAGAAATACAGCGGCGTCTTCCTGCCAGGACTTTTTATCAAAATCAGCCGCCAGAAACCAGCAGGTGTCATCCGGCAAAAGTGGATACACTCCTATGGTCTGGTTGCCGGCCAGGTGATCAAAAACAACCTGGTCAGTCACTGGTTTCAGAAGGCGGCTTTCGCATTGGCCGCATTTTACCTTTGGCTTGCCGCATAAGGGTCGCTTCCATTCATTGGCGCAGGCCGGGGTATAGCCGCTTCGGCCCTGTTTGTTTTCCCAGCGGACAGGGTAGACATCCTCCCTGCCCCGAAACAGTTGGCGAAACAGGGCTATTTTCTCTTCCGGAGAGGATTTGCAGAATACAGATGCTGACGAAAGTAGGTGCGGCTCCTGCAAGGAAGTTGAGAGTGAGGGGGTTTTTGATTTGTCTTCTTCCAGTGTCTCAGTGGCAAGCCCAAGCCTGGCTCTTAAGCGTTCATTCTCCGCGCGCAACCTTAAGCACTCGGCTTCAGCGCTTTTTAGAGCCTGAAGCAGGCTTGCTTTATCTATATCGTCCATGCTGGACATAATTGCTCATGAGCAGTTTGCCTTTTTGTTGGGTTGACAGGCATCTTGCTTGGTGATGTTGGTACTTATCGCTTATTGGTGCGCAGGTCGTAGGCCTTTTCCTGTTCAAACCGAACACTCATCTCGATCCTGGATGGTGTGCTCTTAGCGAACCTCGGCCACACCTTCTCGACAGCCTTATATGCAGCCTCGTTTTTCATTCTGAAAGCAGCTGTCAGCTTGTTCCTGGATTCATTGTCCGTAACCATTCAGAGGGGGTGCTGGCATCGGCCTGGGGACAGTCCCCGCGACACCTTGCCTTCACAATTACCAAAATTACAAGCGCAAAATTCCGTGATCCTGCACAGACCTACACAGCGAGGGACAGTCCCCAGGCCTTGTGCCAGTAATCAACATCGAGGACCCCCTGAATGGTCACCATTGTCCTGTACCACCTCAACCTTATCTGGATCTTTGGCAAAACTCTTTGCGGCCTGAATCATTGCCTGCTGTTCATCCTGTGTAGGGTTCCCAGAAAAATGAACTGTTACCAAGACCACCATAGCAAGACTGCTCCCATGAATCAAAAAAGATCAGCCACTTGACTTACGAGCTCTTCTGATACGTCAAATTTTCAGAGGAACCCTGTTGCGGATTCATCCACTCTGGAAGAGGAGTATTGGTAGCTTCAGCATAAAGATTTTCCGGGGCAATATCCACTTCTTCATCCCCCCAGGTCAGCACCCCGAGTTCTTTATTTATTCTGAAATTTTTGAAAAATTCTATATCTCTAAATTTTTCAAAAACGCCCCCCTGGTTTAAATACCTGGAAAAATCCACGATACCTGTGAGACCATCCTCAAAAGTCACCTCAATTTTATACCCACCTTTATAAATGGCAGAGACAACATCTTTTATCATGACCTTTACCTCACTATTTTAACGGCTCAATTTTTCTTGGTGCCTGGTTATTTCTCGCTAATTCCCAGTTTTGAATTAATTCATCCCTGTGCTGTGAAGCCCATTCGATCACAAGACCCAACGCCCGGGGTGCCAGGTGCCCTTCGAGTATACGCAACGTCTCAATTTCTATGGCCACTTTTTCGCTACCATACTCCCCCCTCTCAGCCAACAAACGCCACCGCCCGGACAGGCGAACCGTCGGCCTCGACAAAATGCAGCGGAAAACAGGCTATGGAGAATCCTGCCCGGGGCAACTGGTCCAGATTGGCCAGGTTTTCAATTATAATCATGTCCTTACCCAGGAGTATCCCGTGAATAAGAAAGGAAGTGTCTGCGGGGCCGTCCGCTGATATGGTATCAAAGCCGACACCCTTGAGTCCGGACTCGCTCAAACGGTGCGCCGCCTCGGGGCTTAAAACCGGATATCCTTCAAAATAGCCTGCAGTGCCCCACAACCTGGACCAACCGGTTCTGAACAAAACAAAATCCGCTGTTTTAATCATGTCCTCGTAAGGCGTCAGGTCCTGGGCGGCGATTTCCATTTGCTCCGGGGTGGCGTCAATGCATATCCCCTGTCCGTAAAAAGCCGAAATGGGCATGCGGTCCAGAGTTTTTCCCCTGTCCAGGATATGGGCCGGGGCATCCATATGGGTACCGGTGTGTGACATAAGGGATAGCTTCGTCTCCGCAAAGCCGTCCTTGTCCAGGTCAAACGGGCGCTCGAGCACCGGGGCGTCTGTACCCGGATACACCGGCATGCCGGGCTCGATACGATGGCTGAGATCAATTATTTTCATCTATTGCCTCAAGGACCCGGCCAGGTCCGCTCCAAGCCTCTGTGCCTGGGACACAACATTATCTTCCTGTTTTACTTTGCCCCGGTCAAAAATACCATAAACCGGCAGCTCCCCTGTGATCTCGTATCCCAGGGCTTCAAGAGGAGCTCGCATGCCAGTTACCGATTTCTGATTCTTAGATTCAATATCTGCGGATCTTCTTGACGTCTTTACAGTTTCTAAAACAGCAATCCGGGAAACAAAACGACTTGTTCCAGAGAACAGATAAGTCACGCCTTGCGCACCCAGATATATTTATCCTTCCAGACAGTAATATACAAAAGTACCAGGGCAGGGTGCGCCCTTGGGCCGCACTCAAGGTAAACTGTTTTGCCCTGTGAAACTTCAATATCAATTACCGGCGACCGGCACCAGTCAATCTTCAGTTGAACCTTATGCGCGCCTGGATCTACATCTATTGCCACCTCGGAGTCATTTCCAATTTCTGCAACTTCTTTCCCGTCAACAAGAATCCCGTAATTCCTGGCCCTGTCCACCCAGTGGGCCTTTATGCGCTTAACGGTTATCTGGGACATCGTCATACAACCCTCTGACAATTGAGTGCTCTTCAATTACTTGTGGAGGCATCCTTATGGGCAGGCTTGTGGCCCGGACTGGATACGGCATTGAACACAATGTCCAGGATATTCCTTCCATCCTGTCTTGTGTACTCAACCCGGTCCGCCATGTTTTTCACCAGGTGGATGCCCAGCCCTCCCACCTCTCTATGCTGTACTGGCCTGCCAGTATCCGGATCAGGGCGTTTCAGCGGATCAAACGGAGCTCCGTGGTCCATGATCCTG
The DNA here is from genome assembly GCF_003838035.1 of Desulfonatronospira sp. MSAO_Bac3. NCBI lineage: Bacteria > Pseudomonadati > Thermodesulfobacteriota > Desulfovibrionia > Desulfovibrionales > Desulfonatronovibrionaceae > Desulfonatronospira > Desulfonatronospira sp. MSAO_Bac3. The sequence goes on from NZ_QYZY01000374.1 coordinate 5,553, forward strand.
ATTTGAAAATCTCCGGAATCCTGCTCCCGGCATCCGGTCTGCACCTCCCCGCTGTCTGTTTCCGGGTAGGCGTAGTTTATAATATTCAACAGGACTTCTTCCAGGACCAGTTCGATCTTTTGCAGGACATCCCCGGGCATGCCCCGGACGCTGGCCTCTTTCAAGACAAACTCCTGGATGGGGTGCAGGCTTTCCCTGCGGGCGGGCATCTGCATCCAGCTGAACCCCCTGGAATCAGGCTGACTCAAGGGCCTGCTCCCGGGTATCATAGATGCTGAAAATGGATGCGAAGCCGGAGATTTCAAAAACTTCTTTGACCATCCCCCTGAGACAGCAGAATACAAGGCCGCCCCCATTGGACCGCACTGTCTTGCCCACCGACAGGATGCCTCTCAATCCGGCGCTGCTTACGTACTCCACTTCCTGCAGATCCACCACGATCCTGCTTTCATCCTTGACAAGCTCCAGACAGCTGGATTCAAAATCCTGGGCTGTGGTAGTATCCAGCCTGCCGCTGACACTGATAACCAGAACCTGATCAACTTTTTTGGAATTAATTTCCATTTTTCCCCCGCCCTGTAAAGATTAAACGGTTAAACACTGACCTGTCCGGTTCACCTGCAACACCACTTTGTGCTGCCGGCAGAAAAACATCTGTGCACAGGCAATACCGACATACAGACAGGCTTTCCGAGCTAAGGCATCAATGGAGCGGCATCAAGGCCCAGGTCCAGGTCATATCCGCTCATGAGGTTGGCATTGGCCACTGCCTGTCCCGATGCCCCGCGGCACAGGTTGTCGATACAGGAGACTATGATCAGCCTTCCTGTACGCTGGTCATGGACAAAACCCAGGTCGCAGAACATGGTCCCGCGCACCCACCTGGTCTCGGGCAGCACTCCCTCGGGCATTATGCGCACCCAGGGACTGTCTTTGTAGAATTCTCTGTACGCCTTGCGTATCTCCTCGGTTTGAATGCTGCTTCTCAGATCAACATAACATGTGCTGAGAATTCCCCTGTTCATGGGCACCAGGTGCGGACTGAAGGAAAGACGCATGTCCCGGCCCGAGGCCAGGGAAAGCTCCTGCTCCATTTCAGGGGTATGCCTGTGGCTGCCCAGGCTGTAGGCCCTGAAGCTGTCGGCCACTTCGCAAAAGAGTGTGCCTGTTTTGGCTACCCGGCCTGCTCCGCTGGTGCCGGACTTGCTGTCGGCTATAATGCCCTCTGCATGGAACAATTCTTTTTTAAGCCCCGGGTACAGGGCCAGGATAACAGAACTGGGATAGCAGCCGGGATTGGCCACCAGGTTCGCTGCAGCTATCTGTTCCCTGTATATCTCGGGCAATCCGTACACAGCTTCTTTAAGCCTCTCTTGCCGGCCATGCTCCAGGCCATACCACGTTGCATACTCCCCGGGGTCTCGCAGGCGAAAATCAGCGCTTAGATCCACCACCCTGGAGCCTTGATCCAGAAAGGCTGCGGCCATATCCATGGCAGCCCCGTGGGGAACAGCAAGAAATACAATTTCACAGTCCCTGGCCACTAGTTCCGGATCCGGAAAAGTAACAGCGATACTGCCTGACCTTGTCCCCTGCATGGCGGGAAAAAGCTCCTGCAATGCCCTGCCCGCCTCGGAACGCGAAGTCACCGCCCCGATCTCAAAGCCGGGGTGGACGTTTAAAATCCGGATAAGCTCCATGCCGGTATACCCGGTAACCCCTACCACAGCCACATTTTTTTTCTGCATATCAACTGTCTCCCCACCGCCCGAAACACGGTTTAATGTTTTGTTTTGCAAAGTTTAAAATAAGCATTATGTAAATGGCTCCAAGTGATGTCAATAAATGCCGGCCACAGGATATCGGGTCGCAATAAAATAAAAACTGCAATGTCGTGTTTGAGTGACAAAAACTCCATCCGGGGCTTTTCAGACATTGACTTGCCGGCAGGATTTACAATATATGGAAATTGATGCTGTTAATATTACGTCCTGCCAGGATAAAAATCATTCCCTGGCAAAAATTTCAGTCCAGCATCATCCCCATTCATTCCTCTACCCTGCAAGGAGGCAGAAGTGAAATCCCTGTATCTTCTTTTTGCCCTTTTACTGGCCCTGGTGCTTTTTTTCGGCACTGCAGGCTGCGAAGATCCGACTGAAAATGAACCCCAGCCACAGGCAGAAGAACCGGCACCCGAAACTCCGGAAAGGGCTGACCCTGACCCGGAAACTATGCCTGCGCCAGAAATACCAGATCCGGTGAATAACAACTGAGATCAGTTAAAATCCTGATCACGCAGGGGCTCAAAGTCGGCCAGGTATTCGTACCTGCCGCTGTGCAGGCCTTCCAGCAGATCCTGGGGAGCGCTCTGAAAAGTCTTTGTGCCCGGGGCAGTCTGCAATAGATCCCTGTCCACGGTGGGTATGAGATTGTAATGCTGCCACCTGGCCACGTAATACCTGACTATCCCGGGCAACTCGCTGTATACTGTTACCTCAGGGTCGGGCACCCCAAAACTGGACTTTTTCAGTTTGTCCACTGAGAGAATCTGGCTCTGGTAAAACTTGTCCATAAACATGACCTCCTGGGGCAGACGTCCGTCATAACCCAGAGGCCGCAGCATACGCAGAAAGAGCTTCAGGCTGTAGCCGCCCAGACTGGCCATAGAGTAAGGCACGTGCACTGCCCTGGGCTTTTTGACTCCCAGGGCATTTTTTACCGCCAGCATGAGCCGGCTTAATTCCACAGGCTCCGGGTCCACAAAGTGGTAGGTCTGGCCTGTAAACTCTTCCCGGTTCTGCAGTACATGGTGAACAAAGGGAGCAATCTTTTCCGTGTGCGTGTAAGAATGCCGTACGCCCGGTCTGGTCAGTAAAAACATCATGGACTGGGTGGCTATGGAAAACAGCAGGCGCTGAAAACCCTGGATCTTGTGATCGTGCTTGCCGTAAACCACGCCCAGCCGGATTACCGTACAGTCAAGCCCCCTGGTTTCGTGCAGGTGTTTCAGGGTCATTTCCGCCATAAGCTTGGAACGGGGATAAAAAGGCATGGAAGTGGACAGGGGCAGATACTCGTCCTCTCCAACATTTTCCCCCATGGGCTGCAAAGCGGCTGAACTGAAGTGGATAAAGGGAACCCTCAGAGCCATGGCCGCCCTGGCCAGATTGATGCTGCCCAGGTAATTTACTTCGTATGCCAGTTGCGGACCTCCATCCAGAGGGGGGATAGCGCAATTGACTATAAAATCCGGCCGGTATGTTTCCAGGTATGACTTTATATCTTCAGGTTCCCTAAGGCTCAGGCGCTTGCTGTTGGGGGCCAGGATCTCGTAGGCGTCCCCGTGCTTTGACTTGAAATAGTGCATCAAAGTCCCGCCTATCAGGCCCGAACCGCCCACTATCAGACCCCGTCGCTTGATTCTCCCCAGTAGTTTACCGGCCTCGATAAGTTTTTGAAAAAGGCTTACCGTGTCCAGAAAAGCTTCTCTTTCCTCGCTTACCACCTGCTGGTAAAACATGCAGTGCCGGCACTTGGTGATGGTCTGGGCAAAGACTCCCTGCACGTTGCCCCCGCAGCAGGTGCCTGCCACCACCCAGCAGGACCTTCCGGCGTTTCGGCCTCCATGTACTCCGTCCAGTCGCTTTTCTCTGGCCGCCGGACAGATATGCTCCTGATCCAGCCCCTGATCCGGGCCTCTTCCGCACTGCATGACTTCCCAGCAGTTCTGCTTATCCCTGTCAGAAGCAGGGGATATGCCGGGATCTGTCTTGTCTCTGACTGTTTCCTTGCTCATAATTGATTCCTTGAGTTTTCATTACGTCTGAGGCAGATTCTTTAGCGCATTGTTTTGCCGCAGGCAATGCCCCGGGGTTGATATGGTCTCTTCAAATCATTTGCCAATTCCTGGTTGTTCAGGCATGATAGACTTGTGCAGCATGTTAACTTTTGTTTCAATTAATCATTAACGGTTTCCCGGCCGTCTATTGTTTGTATTACATAACCCGGGGAATGTAACCACCCGGAAGATGTGAGATTTTTCACCCTGGGGAAAAGCATGAAAGAAAAGCCAATTCTTGTTACCGGCGCATCGGGATATATCGGCAGCAGGCTTATTCCCATGCTGTTGTACAAGGGCTACCGGGTCAGGGCCATGGTCCGCTCCAGGCCCAGGCTTGACTGCAAAACCTGGATAAACCATCCCGCCCTGGAGGTTGTGGAGGCAGACCTCATGGACCCTGCGTCACTGGCAGGAGCTCTTGCGGGGTGCAGCGCTGCTTACTACCTTGTTCACTCCATGAGCCCCACCGTACAGGACTTTGCAGCCGCAGACCGGGAGGCGGCTGCCAATATGGCCCGCATGGCCGAACAGGAAGGTCTGCAAAGAATTGTTTACCTCAGCGGACTGGGCGAAGACCAGCCCAGCCTGAGCAAACACCTGCGTTCCCGGGCTGAAGTAGGCAGAATTCTTAAAAAAAGCAGCGTGCCCACAACAATATTTCGTTCTGCTGTGATCCTGGGGTCCGGCAGTGCTTCTTTTGAACTCATCCGTTTTCTGACCGAAAGGCTCCCGGTAATGCTCACTCCCGGATGGGTCCGCACCAGATCCCAGCCCATTGCCGTAAGCAACGTGGTCGAATACCTGGCCGGATGCCTGGAAAAGCCCCAGACCGTGGGCGACACATTTGACATCGGCGGCCCGGACATCCTGAGCTACGAGGACCTGTTCCGGATATACGCCCAGGTAACCGGTCTGAACCGCAGGGTTATCATCAAGGTCCCTTTTCTCACTCCGGGACTTCTGGCCAGATGCGCCGAAAAAATAACTCCTGTACCCGCAACTCTGTCCCAGCCGCTCATTGAAGGCATGCGCAACACGGTTGTCTGCAAGGATCACCGCATACGGGAAATCATCCCCCAGAATCTGCTTACGGTACGCCAGGCTATGGTCAGGTCCATGCAGATTCTCTGCCGGGACCGCATTCAGGCCAACTGGACCGGTGGAGAGCGCCCCAACCCTCCGGAATGGTACACCTGCGGAGATATTTATTTTGCCGCAGGCTCCAAGCTCAAGTCCTCATTCCGGGTGGTACTGAAAGGCGGATCCTATGATTTCTGGCCACTGGTGGAAAGCATTGGAGGTTTGCAGGGGTGGTACGGCACTGATGCCCTCTGGAAAATCCGGGGTGTGCTGGACCGCCTGGCCGGAGGATATGGGCTGCAGCATGGCCGTAGCAACCAGGAAAGACTCATCACCGGGGATCTGGTGGATTTCTGGAGAGTTCTGGAGGTAAAGCCCCCTCATGTCCTGCTTTTACTTTCTGAGATGAAGCACCCTGGAGAGGCCATGCTGGAGTTTTATCTGCGCGACATTCCCGGAGGCCGGTTGGAAGTGGTGCTGACCGTGCAGTTTCTGCCCCGTGGACTCGGGGGTGTCCTGTACTGGCATATATCCCGCAGGGTCCACAACCTGGTCATCAGGTCCATGCTCATAAATATGGTCCGGCAGTCAGGCTGCACACTGCTTGAAGGCCCTGACATCACAGCCGGATGATTTTTGATAACCTGATATTTTCCGGGCATTTTCATTAAAGCCTCAACTTTTTCCATTCAGGATACTTATGACCGACAAACCCGTTCTCGTAACCGGTGCCACTGGCTACATCGGAGGCAGGCTGATTCCTGTCCTGCTGGAAAAGGGCTTTCGCGTACGCGCAGTAGCCAGATCCCCAGTCAAGCTGTCATGCAGGCCCTGGGCCCGTGATCCGGGAGTGGAGACCGCAGTGGCGGATATGCAGGACCGCTCCTCCCTCATGCGGGCAGCCCGGGGGTGCAGTGCGGCCTTTTACCTGGTACACTCCATGAAAGCAGCGGTTCCCCAACAGGAAAATCTGGATCTGCAGGCAGCCAGAAACATGTCCTTGGCAGCCGGCATGGAAGGTCTGGACAGAATCATCTATTTAAGCGATCTGGGCGATGACCATGCCCGGGCCTCAAGGCACCTGCAGTCACGGGCCAGAGTCGGTCGCATCCTGCAGGCAGGCAGGACGCCTGTCACCATTTTGCGCTCTTCGGTTATTCTGGGCTCCGGAAGTGCAGCCTTCGAGCTAATCCGACATCTGGTACAGCGCCTGCCCGTAATGTTCGCCCCCCGCTGGGTGGACACCCTCTCCCAGCCCATCGCCGTGCAGAACGTGCTGGAATATCTGGCGGGCTGCTTAGAGAAGCCCGAGACCACAGGCAGGACCTTTGACATTGGAGGTCCGGACGTGGTCACCTATGCTGACCTGTTCAGGATATACGCCAGGGAGGCTGGTTTGAGAAGGCGCATCATCATAAGGGTCCCCGGGCTCACCTCGAAATTTCTGGCCCGCTTTGCGCATTTTCTTACACCTGTTCCGGCCAGTCTCGCGGAAACACTTATCGAAAGCATGCGGGACAAAGCTGTATGCCGGGATCAGGAGATAAATAAAATTATTCCCCAGGAGCTTGCAAGCTGCAGCCAGGCCATGTCCCTGGCTCTGCACACAGTACACCAGGACCAGGTCCAGACCTGCTGGATGGACGCCGGACAGCTGCAGGCCCCGGAATGGATCATTCAGGAAGACCAGAACAGTGCCGGCTCCAGGATACTGGAGTACACCCAGACAGTCGAGCTTGAAGGAACAGCTGACAGGCTCTGGCCTCTCCTGGAGGAAATCGGGGGATCACGGGGCTGGTACGGAATGGATTTTTTGTGGCGTATCCGGGGGGATCTGGACCGTCTTGCGGGCGGGCCGGGACTTCGCCGGGGACGAAGGGATCAGTCCCGGCTGCTTGTGGGAGACGCTCTGGATTTCTGGAGGGTGCTGCGCTGTGAACCGCCCCACGTGCTTGTCCTGCTTTCTGAGATGAACCTCCCGGGAGAGGCCGTGCTGGAGTTCAGGCTCGTAAACACTGAACAGGACAGGGTGCGGCTTTTGCAGATCGCCAGGCTAAAGCCTTACGGCCTGCCGGGCCTGGTTTACTGGTATCTGACCTACCCCCTGCACGGACTGGTTTTCAGGAGCATGCTTTTGAACATGGCCAGACGGTCCGGCCGCAGGGTGCTTTCAGGACCGCATGCTGTGGACAGGGACAGGCTTATTTCCGGTTGAAAATTTTTTGCGGGAGTACCCGATTATTTTTGGCGACTAATCCGCATCCTTTATGCGGGAAAGTTCCTCTCTTACGTAGGGCAGGATATGCTCCACTATCCTGCGGGTTCCCTCTTCATTGGGATGCACGCCGTCGGGCAGGGTCAGCTCTGGATTATCGGGGATACCCGGAAGAAAGTCGGGAACAAAAGAGACCTGTCTGGCTGCAGAAATCTCACGGTATACAGTGTGAAACCCCTGGGCATACCCGGGATAAAAGCCCTGCAGGGACTCGAACCCTGCCAGAAGCACCCTGGCTCCAGAATCCAGGCAAACCTCCACGATCCTGTCCAGATTTTGCTGCACCTCGTTTAAGGGCAGTTCCATGAAAAAATCATTGGGGCCAAGCTCCACTATAACCAGATCCGGGCCATGCCTCAGAAGGCCGCTTGACCGCCTTAAACCGTCCAGGGTGGTATCCCCGGATACCCCGCCGTTTATCACCTTCACCTGCCAGCCCTCCTGTACAAGGGCCTCTTGCAGAAGGTCGGCAAAAGACTTTCCCGGACCCAGCCCGTAGCCGGCTGTAAGACTGTCTCCCAGCGCCAGAATAGTAATCATGAATCCTCCTTGATGTGACTTGCACAGGCGCGCTGTTGCTGTCACAAAAGTTTGTCATTTTATGAGTACGGCACGGCCTACTCCCCTCCTTGGTTAAGGAGGGGCCGGGGGTGGTTCGTTCTAAATGACCACTTCTTTATCATTTTGTTCGCTGCCTCCATCCCGGACCGACCGGGCGAGACGCTTTTAATCTGTTATACATGTGGACCGGGGAAATCTTTGGGAGGCAGGCGTAGGCCGCGCTGGAGAATCCAGTCCCTGACCCCCTCTTTAAGGAGTTTATGATACCTCTCCAGGCCTCCCAGCCCCTGCAGGCCGAAAAAAAAGTTGATTTCCAGCAGCATAGGCACAGGCTCTCCCGGCCCGGCATGATCAAAGAGGACGTCTATGCCGGCAAGGTTGATGCCGCTGGCCGCACAAAGCTTTTGCACCAGAGATCGCCCCTTTTCTTGCAGTTCCGGGTCTGAATAAAAATCCACAAACCCGCCCTGGGCCAGGTTGTGCTGGACTTTGCCCGCCTGTGGCTGCACCCGCCAGTAACTGTACAGGTGCTCATGAATGACCACCACCCTCAGGGTCCTGTTCCCGGCATCCAGGGCTTTCTGGACCAGAAAGCTCTGGATGCCGCTTTTCTCCATGCCATTAAAGACACCTAGAACCTTTGCGGCCTCAGCCGGGTTGTCCACGCGGTAGACCAGACTGCCCTCCCCCCCTGCTGAATGTTTGATAATGACCGGATAGGTTATTGACTCCAGGTAGCCGGGCAGGCAGTCCCGGGTGTGTTCAAAAAGATCAGTGCCTGGATGGGGCAGGCCGTGTTCCCTGAAAAGCCGGATATCTCCTGGCTTGCCCGGATACCGGTAGCGGCTGCTGTAATCAGGAAAGACATTTGCGCAGCAGGATACTGCCTCCCGGTATAGTCCGGGCAACCTCCCCGGAGGCAGGATCACCGCCGACGCCCTGCGCATGAGAGCTGTGTCTTTCTCATCCAGTTCGCGTCCTGCATAAAGCCGGAACCTGTCCCCGTAAAAACAGGGATGATAGGAAAGGATCATATTGATCTACTACCTGCCCTGGCAGCTTTACACTCCAAATCTGGACTTGGCCTCTCTTCTTTTGGAGTGCAGGATGGGTTCTGTATAGCCGCTGGGCTGACTGCGCCCCTCAAACACCAGATCGCAGGCGGCCTGAAAGGCCGGACTGGAGTCAAAATCCCTGCTCATGGGCCTGTACATCAGGTCGTGTGCATTCTGACGGTCCACTACTGTGGCCATTTTCCTTAGCACCTCCAGTACCTCCTCCCGGGTGCACAGGCCATGATGCAGCCAGTTGGCCATGTGCTGACTGGATATGCGCAAGGTGGCCCGGTCTTCCATGAGCCCGGTGTCACTTATATCCGGTACCGTGGAGCAGCCTATGCCCTGCTCCACCCAGCGCACCACGTATCCCAGGATGCTCTGGGCGTTGGTCTCCAGTTCCTGGCGTATTTCTTCAGACGAAGGCATTTTGTCCTTTATAACCGGGACGTTCAGCAGGTCGTCCAGTTTTGCCCGGCGCTGGCCTTCAAGCTCAGCCTGACGGGCATCCACATTCACCTGGTGATAATGGGTGGCGTGCAGGGTGGCGGCAGTGGGAGAAGGCACCCAGGCACAATTGGCCCCGGCCATGGGATGGGATAGCTTGTCCATAACCATCTCGCGCATCTCCGCCGGTTTGGGCCACATGCCCTTGCCTATCTGAGCCCGGCCCCGAAACCCGCAGGCCAGGCCTGTATCCACGTTCCAGTCCTCATAAGCCAGCATCCAGGGTTCTTTTTTCATGTCCCCCTTGCGCACCATGGCCCCGGCCTCCATGCTGGTATGGATCTCGTCACCGGTGCGGTCCAGAAAACCGGTATTGATAAAAATAATCCTTTCTCTGGCAACCCGGATACATTCCTTGAGATTCAGGGTGGTCCGGCGCTCCTCGTCCATTACCCCCACCTTCAGGGTATTTCGGGGCAGGCCCAGGGCATCCTCCACCCTGGCAAAGAGCTCGCAGGTAAACTGCACCTCTTCCGGGCCGTGCATCTTGGGCTTGACTATGTACAGGCTGCCGCTGCGGCTGTTGCCAAAGCGCCCCTGGCCCTGCAGGTCGTGCATTCCGGCCAGAGCGGTAATCATGGTGTCCAGGATGCCCTCGAAAATTTCGCCCCCCTGGCCGTCCAGGACCGCATCAGTGGTCATGAGATGCCCTACTGTGCGCACCAGCATAAGGCTTCTGCCCGGCAGGCAGAAGCTCTGCCCGTCAGGTGAAACGTAGCTTCTGTCGGGATGCATTTCGCGTTTGATCAACTGGTCGTTTTTATAAAAGGCCGTTTCCAGCTCGCCCTTAAAAAGCCCCAGAAGATTGCTGTAAACCAGGGTCTTGTCCTCGGGATCCACTGCAGCCACTGAATCCTCGCAGTCCAGGATAGTGGTCACTGCAGACTCCAGAACCACATCCTTCACCCCGGCCGGGTGCCTTCCTCCCACAGGATCGTCCGGGTCTATAAGTATCTCTATATGCAGGCCGTTATTTTTCAGAAGAATGGACTCAAGCCTGTCCTCTCCGGCATAACCGGCAAACTGCTCCGCATTGGCAAGCCCGGAAGTGCTGTTGTCCTGCTGGCGGACCATGAGGGCTTTTCCCCGGGGGGAATCCTGCAGCTCAAAACCCACGGCCTGACTGTAGGATCCTTCCTCCAGGGGTGCTGCCCGGTCCAGGAACCCGGCAGCGGATTTGACTACCATTTCCCCGCGCACCGGGTTGTAGCCCTGCCCTCTTTGTGCCCCCTGCATATCCGGAATGACGTCAGTGCCGTACAGGGCATCGTACAGGCTTCCCCAGCGGGCGTTGCAGGCATTGACGGCGTAGCGGGCGTTATTGACCGGCACCACAAGCTGCGGTCCGGCAATGGATGCAATCTCAGGGTCCACCCCGGTGGTGGAAATGGTGAAGTCTTCCCCTTCAGGCAGAAGATATCCTATATCGTAGAGAAACTTTTTGTACTCCTGGCCGGGATGTTCCAGGTCGCGCCTTTGCAGGTGCCACTGGTTTATGGAGTCCTGCAGCTCCCGGCGCCTGTCCAGCAGGGCCTGGTTGCGCGGTCCCAGGTCCTGGACAATCTCCTGCAGGGCCTTCCAGAACTGCAGGGAACTGATGCCGGTCCCCGGAGTAATCACGTTTTCCACCAGTTCCGCCAGAGGCTCAGCCACCTGCAGTCCCGCCCATCTCACATATTCCATTCAGGACCTCCTTTTTTTACCGCAGCCGCGGTCTTTCCAGTAATGCGTATGCCCGCACAGTACCTGCCCGGGCAGGCCAATGTTATACTTGGGTGTGGATACTGTAAAGAAGCAAAAAATGAAGCAGCCGGGGGAGTCAGGGGTAGTTGAGCTGCATACCGCAGCCGGTTGCTCTCAGAGGCAGGTCCGCAGCCAGGGAGGTTCGGGAATAAAGGTCAGTGCAGTGGCAGGCGTGCAGGTCTGTCAGATTAAGTGTCTTGAGAAAGTCAATGGTCCCGGTCAGCTGCTCCTCATCCGGCGACTGCAGATGCAGCCCGCCTATTATATCCACCACCCGGTCCTCTCCGGTCACCTGACGGGCATGGTGCACGATATTGCATATCCCGGAGTGGGAGCAACCAGTGACTATCACCAGTCCTTCAGGGGAGATGTACGCCAGGGCGGTATCATCCGGGACATAATCCGGTCTGGAGTCGTCGGTTTTCCAGCCCAGTGCTTTGCGGGATTCAAAGGAGGTAGTGCGGGGGATTTCACCCAGCCAGACCAGGCCCGGGGTGATATAAACCGGGGTAGTAGAGAGTTTCAGGGGAAAATGCTGCTCGACCTTGTCCTTAGACAGCATACTGCCCTGGTCCACTCCCCGCTCGTCCATTACGCTTTCAAAGGTCCTGGGGTGGGCCAGCACCTGTGGCCTATTGTGCGGTCGGCCTTCCAGAGCCGCCCGGGCATACATGCGCACCAGCTCTGTCATGCCCCAGGTATGGTCCAGATGTCCGTGGGAAAAGGCTATTGTGTCCAACTGCAGCAGATCCAGTCCGGCTGTGCCTGCATTGCGCAAAAAGACATCGCTGAAGCCGCAGTCCAGAAGGATTGTTCGGCCCTGTACCTGAATAAAAAGGGACAGGGCCGGTTCAGCCAGAAAGTACCGGCTGATGAAGGTGTTGTTGTCTGCCAGAACTGTCAGCTGCATGGCTTTTGCCCGTGCCGGAGAGCTTGGCTGGTTTGTTATTATTACGGATTAAATGCTTTTTCTCTGCAGCTTCTGGGACTGAAGCCTTTCTATGGCCCGGATAAGACCGAAGTCCTTGGGCTCCACAAAAGTCGATGCGTCACCGCAGGAATCCGCCCTGCCGGTACGCCCTATGCGGTGGGTATAGCTTTCAGCGGTATCCGGCATGTCAAAGTTTACTACATGGCCGATTCCGGCCACGTCAATGCCCCTGGAGGCGATGTCCGTGGCCACCAGGATATTGAAGCTGCCTCTCTTGAAGTCTTTCATGACCCTTTGACGGTTGTTCTGGGACATATTCCCCTGCAGATCCCTGGCCCTGAATCCGGCCTGGCTCAGGCGCTTGGCGATCCTGGTGGCCATGTGCTTGGTCCTGGTGAAAACCAGTGTAGCCCCGTCCTGTTTCTCCCTTAGCAGTTCAATGAGCATTTCCGCCTTGGGCCTGCGCTTTACCGGATACAGGCACTGGCTGATGCTGTCTAAGGCCCTTTCATGATTAACCTGCACCCGGGCCGGATCATCAAGGATCTCATCGGCCAGAGTCCGGATATCTGCAGGCATGGTGGCTGAAAAAAGCATGTTCTGGCGCTTTGGGGGCAGCATCTTCATGATACTCCGGATATCGGGCATAAAACCCATATCCAGCATGCGGTCGCTTTCGTCCAGGATGAGGGTCTCAACCTGCGAAAGATTTACGGCCCGGTCTCTGGCCAGATCCAGAAGACGCCCGGGACAGGCGACCACGATTTCCACACCGGAGCGGATTTTCTGCACCTGCCCGGACCTGCTCACGCCGCCGTATACTGAGACGCACCTGAGTCCTGTTTTACGTCCCAGAGCAGTGAAAAATTCATGGGTCTGCTCTGCCAGCTCCCTGGTGGGCGAAAGCACCAGCACCCGGGGCTTGCCCCGTTTGCCCTGCAGTAATCTCTGCAAAGCAGGCACCACAAAAGCGGCGGTTTTCCCGGTGCCGGTCTGGGCCAGGCCCATGACATCCCTGCCCTGCAGGCCCACGGGAATGGCCTGCTCCTGGATTGCAGTGGGGTTCTTGTATCCGCAGGCCTTGATTCCGGCCTGAATCCTGTGGTCAAGTTCAAAATCTGTAAAATTCATCAAAATAGTCCTTGGGTATAAAAAAATTAAATTGAAGCACCGATGCACTCCCTCGGTACAGGGGCGTATGTATAACGGCTCAATATATTTGAATGCTGGGGTACCCGGCGGGGTTCGCTTGGGGAAGAATGCAGGCACTCGCGATTGAGGCAATAAGGAAAGATATACACAAGTTCCCGGGGATGCAAGCCTTTTTTTAAATGTCTGATTTGAAAAGTTCGAACAGATGCTTAGCAAACCTGTGTGGCTACTCTTATTCCGGCCATCGGATCAAAAAGACGAGCCAGCTGACATGGTACGTATTTTGAATAAATTTACCAGAGATCTTTAGAACAAACCGGTAAAGACCCAAAGGACAGCTGCATGATAATCAACCACTCTGATCACGGTTTAACTGCTCTACAAGACAGGATCCGGGAGAACGTTTCCAGTTCTCCCCAAGGATCCAGAGAAAGCTTCTTTGATCTGGTCATGAACAAAAACCTGTCAACAGCTCCACCCTCCACGGTACCCGCCGTCTCCACTCCAGGTGCATCCGGCATACTGCAGGGCGGTGAACAGACCTCAAGCCGGGATGAAAACCTGCCGCCGGGCCCACGGGTGCAAAAGCCCGGCCCCGGGGCTTCCCAGGGCATGGAGGCATCCGGCACATCTTCCGGAGATGCATCAACTTCCGGGTCCCACACCATGCGCCAGAAAATTGACTTCGGGGCCACCCATCCGCATATGCAAAAGTCCCCAGGCCCACGCATTGAAACCGCCGACCCAGCCCAGGAGACAACGCGGCAGGTTATTGCCTCTGTTTCCCCGGCAATCATTAAGAACTCTGTGGTGAGCTCTGCACCAAAAAGTCCGGCCATGCCTGAATTCATAGACTCCATGCTGGCCAGGGAAAAGGCAGACCCCTTGAGCCGTGATGATGGCGCAGCCGGACATACGCCGCCTTCAACACAAAGGCCGGCTGTAAATAGTGCCGCTCTTGAGGCAGCCGGGGAGGAAAAGGTCCGGGTCTCCACCTTGACCCTGGAACAGGACCAGGGTTTTTCCTCCATTAAGCCCACGGTGACCCTGGCCGGGCTGGAAAGCAGCTCAAATCCCCATGACGCGGACATGAAAGTATCCCGCCTGGAACTCAAAAATGAACTGCCGACACAAAAGACAGAAGCAACTGTGAGCAGCCTGCAGCCTGAAGCAGGCCAACCTGGCCCAGAGCAAAGAAAGGCTGCTTCCAGAGCTTACCAGGAACACGCCGCCTTCAAATCCCCGGAAATAAATTCCAGAACCCGGGAAACAGAGTCAGAAGACCACCGCCCGGGACGTCTGGCAGCCAGGTTTGAATCAGCCAACAGGTCCGACGCCATCGGGTATGACAGGCGGGGCGGTACATGCTACGGCATTTATCAGCTCTCATCCAACATGGGCACCATGGGCGAATTCCTGGATTTTCTGGAAGACAGGGAGCCGGAACTGGCCTCCCGGCTCAGGCAGGCCGGACCCATGAATACCGAGGGGAGAACCGGAAGCATGCCTGAAGAGTGGCAAAGAATTGACAGAGAGAACCCGGAGCTGTTCTCTGAACTGCAGCATGAATTTATTCACCATAATTTTTACCTGCCAGCGGCCAGAGGCGTGGAGTCCCGCACCGGCCTGGATATGCAGCAGGCCTCACCGGCCTTAAGGGAAGTCCTGTGGAGCACCGCTGTGCAGCATGGTGTGCACGGGTCCATGAACATATTCCAGAAAGTAGCGGGGGAAATAGGATATGAAAACGTAGAAAGCCCCGACCGGGAGATGATCGAGGCTGTCTACGCGGAAAGAAGCAGGAGGTTTACCGGTTCCACCGAAGCAGTTCAGTCTGCGGTGCAAAGCAGGTTTCAGGAAGAGATGAAACAGGCCCTGGCCATGCTTCCAGGATCCATGGAAACACAGGCTTAGTGCTCCTATTCGTAAATATGATGACGTTTTATGCCCGGAGAAGTACCCATAAACTTCTATGTATGTTAATGTGAGTTTGAAAGCTTAACGAAAAAATACGTCACCGAACTTACGAATCAGAGTACTTAGGCTTAGACCGCCGGATGAAGAAAAAAGCCTGACACCTGCCGTCTGCGCCGTTGTATCTCCAGAGAAGAAAAGGCTTTGCTGTCCGGCAGGCTTATTCCAGGTCAATCTCCACTGGCATGCCCGGACCGCCCAGATAGTCAAATAAATCCGCGTCGGTGCTCATGACCATGGTTGTGCTGCTTGGCAGCATAACCCTCCGATATGTACTAAGAGACTTCTGAAAACGGAAGAACTCTTCGTCGGCCAGGTATCCCAGGTAAGTAGCCGGCCTTCCTTCAAACTCCAGGTGAAGATCTCCGGACCTGGACACATCCATTGTATACCCGTCTTCCAGATCTCCTTCCAGGGTGCCCCTTCTAAGTTGGTCTTCTATTTCCACCTGCGCCCGCACCCTCACCTCGTCCACTTTGGGAAAGGCAATGGTGATGCGCCCGGCTGCATCAGTGAGGCCCACGTCCCTGCCGTTGATGCTGACAAAGGCTCCGGCCACAGCATTTCCTTCCTGGTCGGTGACCATCAGCACATCCTCGGTGAACCCCTCGGCAAACGTCTCCGTGGCCAGGGCTTCACCTTCACCCAGGATTCTCTCCCTGTCTGCATCAGCCTGGGCCCTGACCTCCATGGCTATCTCCTCGCCCTCGGCCCGGTGCCTGGCTGCTATTCTCTCTCTTTCCGCCTCCATACGGGCAAAGACATTCTCCTCGACTTCCGAGGGGAAATCAACGCGCTTCATGCGCACATCATTGACCATGATCCCGAAATCTTCTATGCGCTCCCTGGCCCGCTCGCTGACCAGTGTCATGAGGGCTTCACGCTCCTCGGCAATGACATTGAGAATGGACTGGTTACTGACAACGTCTCTTAGTTCTGCAACAACCACGTTCTGGATCCGGCCCTGGGCCTCCCGGACATTGCGCACGGTCATATAGAAAAGAAGAGCGTCTTTTACATGCCAGCGGGTGACATGGTCGATTAAAAGCCTTTCCATATCCACGGTCAAAAACTCGTCAGCACCGACATCGCTGGTCTGTACCCTTTTGTCTATAAGGGTTGCCGACTGGATCAGGGGGATCTTGAAGTGAAGGCCCGGCTCTTTAATAGTGCGCTTGTGCTCACCAAACTGCAGAACCAGGGCATATTCCCTTTCGTCCACTGTAAATATGGACAGGGAGAAAACGATGATGCCCACTAACAGGGCCACCGGAAAAAAAGCCGCTATTTTCATGTATTCCTCCGAAACTTATCAACTTTGACAGCCATGGCTATCTTTCCGTCTCAATGGTTTCAAACCGCACACCTTTTCCGTCTGGAAAAAGCATCACTCTTTCTGCGGCATCCTTGTCCATAATAATCTTGTTCACGCCCGGAAGGATATCTCCGATGGTCTCCAGGTAGAGCCTCTGCCGTGTCACGCCTTTGGCTTTGCGGTATTCCACCAGGAGCTGGCCGAACCTCTTGACTTCTCCCTGGGCCTCCAGAATCCTTTGAGCCCTTGCACCCCTGGCCCTGGGTATAATATCTTCTCTGTATTCCTCTGCCCTGTGGATAAGCCTTTCCTTGTCCTCCATGGCCCGCACCACGTCATGAAAGGCCTGACGCACTTCCTGGGGGGCGTCGCCCCGTTCGGTCCTGACGTTTACCACACGAAGACCGGAATTGTAGTCGTCCAGCAGATCCTGCAGCAGATCCTGGGTATTGTTGGCTATCCGGCTGAGCCCCTCGGCCACAATGGCCCTGTCTATCTCCAGAGTGCCCACGGCACTTCGAAGAGCGCTTTCCGTGGTAGTCTTTATGACTTCCTCTGGATTTTCAATCTCGAAGAGGTATTCTTCAGGATTCTGCACCTGGTAGTGGACTATTATTTCGAAGTGGACAATGTTTTTGTCTTTGGTAAGCATCAATGCTTCATCCCGGTTGACGCGTTTTCTGCCTTCAACCCGGGTGAACCCTATCTCGAAGCTTCTGATCTGCTGAGTGTCCACCTTGGTGGCCTGGCCCACGGGCCTGGGCCAGTGCCAGTTGAGGCCGGCACCCATCTCGGTCACATGCACCACAGCCCCGAAACGCTGCACCACGCCCACCTGGCCCGGTTCCACCCGAAAAAAACCGGTCAGAAGCCAACCGACCATGATAATCACCAGTATAATCAAAATAAGCCTGCTGTCGCCCCATTTGTTCAAGGCTTCCTTGATCTTGGTAAAGTCTGGAGGTGTAGGTCCTCCGCCACCGGATCCCGGCTCCCAGCCGGACTTTCTCTGCCTGTTGCGCTGTTGCAGTTTTTCCCAGTCCCAGTTCATATTACCTTCTTTTACACCGGCATGCATAAACGATTTGCAGCCGGGCATCGGTTAAAGTCAAAAAACCCTGCAGCCGCCGAAGCCTGTCTGCCTGGACAGGCGAACAAAATGTCTGGCCTTGTTCATGGTTTTAAATACAGCATTATTTTTTGCTCTTCAACTGAATTTATCAGGTTTTATTTTTTAGATGCACCCAACAAAAACCCGGGCTAAAAAGTTTTTATCCGGAAATTCTTTATTTCCAGATGCTGAAACTGATGGTTTTCTTTCCGGAAACGAGGAGTTTTTTCTTTTGGAAAGGAAATCAAGCAATTATGAGGAGGCGTATCTTAATACGTTGACGAATAATTGTGCAGATTGACCACGCAAAGCGCGTGGCAGGCTCAGCCAAAGGGAAAAAGAACCGTTTCCGGATGAAAACTAAAAAACTCAACAGGTGAGATGAAACCCGGCTGCAACGTTTTCCCCACTGGAAAAACGCCGGTTGAACTCTTCCAATGCCTTGTCCGTGCCTGCTTCCACCAGTTCTATGCCCTTTTGCTGCAAAAGGGCTCTTAGTTCCGGAGTGCTCTGCATCACCCCGGGACGCCCCTTGCCCAGGATCAGGATGTCCGGAGCCGCCTCCAGAATATCCCGGACATCATCGGTCTCTACACTGTGCCCGGATTTGCGCCACCACCGGGGCACAACCCCGCCTTTGATAATTTTTAAATCCTGAGTATAATCCTTTCCCTGGATTCGCATTTTGCCGAAGGAATACGCTTCAATCATAAAAAAATCCTCCAAACGAATTAATAAGGAGATACATGCAACATCCCACCCATACTGAGACAGGCACCATCAGGGTCAGTCAGGTGGACAGAAGCCGCAGGATCAAACTTACCTCTCTTCTGGACTGGATGCAAGACTCGGCTTACACCCACAGCAACCTCCTGGAGATTTTTTCCACGGACAGGCTTCTTGCCCGCAACATGAGCTGGGTGCTCATGCGCAAGCTCATCCGTATCGAAAGTTTCCCCTGTCTGGGACAAACGGTCCGCCTGACCACCTTTCCATCAGCACTGAACCGCTACTTCGCTTTCAGGGACTTTAAGCTCCAGGACGAGAAAGGCACCCCCCTGGTCCTGGCTACCACATCCTGGGCGGTATTCGACCTGGAAAAAAGAAGGATAATCAGGACCCCGGCAGACTTTATCCGGGATTTCTCAGCTCCAGGGCCGCCATGTCTCGAATTTTCCCAGGCCAGAATCAGCCCTCTGGAGCATCCTGAATATTCAGCGGAAATCTTCTTAAGAGAAAACGACCTGGACCTGAACACCCACGTCAATCACTCCTTGCTGGGGGAATGGTCTCTGTCCTGCCTGCCCCGGGAAATAAAACAGAACTGCCTGTTAAAAGAACTGGATATAGTCTACCGTAGCGAGTGCACCCTGGAACAGGGCTCGGTCATTTCCCAGGGGACCGCACTTCAAAACCCGGGCAACAGTGAAGAAGAACTTTTTTACCTGCACTCCCTGAAAAACTCCCACCAGTCCAGGGAGTTTGGCAGGGCGATGTCCTGCTGGCAATATCCGGCCTGAATCTTTACGTTTGAGACTGAATCCGTGAAAACAGGCTTGAGACTTATTTCCTAAAAGACTTGTCAAAATCGATAAATACGGGTAGGGAGTCGAACAATTTGACCGCATCATACTTTATAATTTATTGTTAAATAGTTGAAGTTGACTTTTTTCAGGACTGCAATGCCTGCTTGCAGCGGGATCAACTCTCTCATACACATACCAGTATCAGAACTTCAGGGAGGAACTTGATGACATACGATGTGGGCCTGGACGTGGGCTCTGTAAGCATAAACTGCTGCGTGGTGGATTCCGGCGGGGAAATAGTATTCGAAACCCCTTACAAACGTCACTTCGGCCTGGTCCTGGAAGAAACCAGGCAGACCCTGAGGGATATATACAACCGCTTTGATCCGGAACAGATAGACTCTGTCTCCTTTACCGGCAGCCAGGGTCAAATCGTCAGCCAGTTGCTGGATGCCCCCTTCGAGGTGGAAACCATTGCCCAGGTCCTGGGCACCACCCGGGTATTGCCCGGTGTACGTTCATTAATAGCCATAGGCGGACAGGATGCCGCCCTTTTCCAGCTGGAATACGACCAGGACAACAACTGGTACCTGGAAGCCTTCAACCTCAATTCCCCCTGCGCCTCGGGCACTGGATCATTCATAGACCAGCAGGCTGAACGCCTGGCCTACGCCATGTACGGGGGCGATTTTGAAATGGACCAGAACCAGCTGCAGAAAGTCCTGCGCGACTTTATAGCCCTGGGACTTCAAAGCACCTACCCGGCCCCGGTTGCCTGCCGCTGCACCGTCTTTACCAAGTCGGACATGATCCACCTGCAGAACAAGGGCGAATCCCTGAGCAACATCATTGCCGGTCTGCACCACGGCACCGCCGCCAACTACCTGAGCACCATTGTTTCCAACCGCGAACTGCACGAACCCATTGCCTTCATTGGCGGCATGGCCGAAAACGAGCTTCTGGCCCAGGCCTTTAGAAAGCATTTTCCCGAGCTCCAGGTTCCACAGCACCACACATCCCTGGGTGCCCTGGGCACTGCCCTGCAGTCCCGGAAACAGGGGCGTAAAAACATGGTTAAACCTGAAAGCCTGGACGAAAGCATGGCCACTTCCGCTTACAGCTTTCCCAGGGCCGAGACCCTGGAGCTCAACCTGTCCCATTTTGATCCGGACAACAGCCTAAAACCGATAAAATCACCGGCCAAAGGAAAGATTAAGGCCTTTCTGGGCATAGACATCGGTTCCACATCCA
>NZ_QYZY01000037.1:0-8253 GCF_003838035.1 Desulfonatronospira sp. MSAO_Bac3
CAGGTCCCTGGCCCAGGCAAGCCTGATCCAGACCTGCTGCTTTGAAGACGGGCTTTTGAGGGAGATGACCGGGAGGGTGATCTGCTGCCCGGCGTGGATTATGTCCGGATTGGTCAGCCAGGGATTGGCCTCAGCCACCTGCTGCACGGCCGCGACACTGCCTCTGCCGTAGACTGCATCCGCCAGTGTCCAGAGGCTTTCCCGGCTGATGACTGTGACTTTGCCCAGGGTGTCCCGGTCAGCAGAGGCATCCAGGGTGCTGACAGGCTGACTGTCGTTGTCAGGGCTGTTTTTTGCCGTTAAAGAATATGCCGGTACCGGCCGATCCTGCTGGTCAGGGGAACTGTCCGGGGCTGGGGAGACAGGAGCCCGGTATCGACTGCTGTCCTGAGAAGGGGGATCCCCGGCATCATAATGCGAAGCAATGAAAGCAAGCCAGCGGGATTTGGCCTGTTCCAGGTGTCCGGCCTGGTAGAGCAAGCCCAGGGCCAGCAGCACCGCTACTGTACCGGCTGCCAGGGCCAGGGGTCTGGAGGATCTCCGGGGTATCTCGCGGCTGGAGACACTGTCCGCCGCCCGGTGGACCACTTTGCGGGTGATCCTGGTACGTTCCAGCATGACCAGGGTAAGCAGGATGTTGTGGCCCAGATGAATTATCCGGCGCGGATACCCCCTGGTCATTTTGTAGATAAGCCTCCTGGCTGCCAGGGAAAAAGTAACCGCCGGAGGTCTGGAAGGATCCGTGGATGAGGCCTGGATCCTGTGCAGGATAAAGCTGGTGGTGTCTTTGCGGCTCAAGGGTTCAAGGCGGTAATGAAGAGCCACCCGGTCCTGCAGGTTGGGCATCTGCTTCAGGATATCCAGGAACTCATCCTGGGCAAAGATAATTATCTGCAACAACTTGTGTTCGTTGGTCTCAAAGTTGAGCAGTTCCCGCAAGAACTCCAGGCAGTCCTCAGAAAGTTTCTGCCCTTCGTCGATTATCAGGGTGACTATGCGGCCTTCTTCCTCTCCGAGGCGCAGGATAAATTCCTGGATCTGTTCCTTGTGCTGGCACTGGCTGGAGCAGCCAAGGGATGCCTCCCGGCCGTTGAGCTCCTGGTTCAGGCGGGCTGCAAAATCCGAGGAGTTTTCAAAGCAGGGATCCAGGACCAGGTGGGTGCAGAACAGATCATCCCCGGACAGATACCTGTAAAGATATCTGCATACCGTGGTCTTGCCGGTGCCCACTTCGCCGCTGACAACGCAGAGCCCACGGCGCAGCCGGACAGCTACTTCCAGCTTCTGCAGGCAATGGGCGTGCTGATTGGCCGGATAGAACATGTCCGGGTCCGGGGTGTTGGCGAATGGCTCTCTGGCAAGCTGCAGGAGTTTATAGTAGTCCATATCTAAGGCCTTAAGAGTATTACATGATCTTTTTTTGATCGTTCCTACGCTCTTTATCTTCTTGATCGTTCCCACGCTCTTTATCTTCTTGGACGCGGAGCGTCCGGAGATTGTTCCCACGCAGAGCGTGGGAACAATAAGAAGAAAGAATATATTTCCGCCCTGGCGGGACAGAGCGTGGGAACAATAAAAGGCTCTTTTACAAGCTGTAATACCTTGAGTTAGTCCACTTTTCTATTACCTGCGCCAGGCTTGTCAGCGTCTCTGGGGTTCCAGAATGGTGGGGGTGATGAAAATGAGAAACTCCTCCATCTCCTGTTCCTGTTCCCGACTTTTAAACAACCAGCCCAGGCCCGGGAGGTCCCTCAGGCCCATGATTCCTCGCTCGGTGTCCGAAAGGGTCTCCTTGGAAAGCCCGGAGATGACAATGGTTTCTCCATCGCGGACCACGAGGTTGGTTTCAGTGTGTTTGGTCCGTATCACCGGCTGGCCACGGACATCGCGGGTAAAATCCACCTCGTCCTTGTTTACCCGGATGTCCATTTTCAGGTGATTGCCCTCCATGACGCTTGGAACCACCTCCAGCCGGAGAACTGCATCCTCGAATTCCACGGTGCGGCTTCCATCTTCATCAACGGTTTCATAAGGTACTCTCTGGCCGTGCTCGGTAAAGGCCATCTGGTTGTCCATGGTGGTGATGGAGGGGCTGGTCAGGATGTTTACTTCTCCATCCCTTTCCAGTGCCTGCAGGTGGGCGTAAAGTACGCTCCCCGGCAGACGGGCGGAGATTACAGAAAGATCCATGTCACCGGTATAGCCTGCTTCATCTCTTAAAAGATCTCCAAACCCCACCTCGTCCTCGAAAGATAATGGAGTAACGTATCTGCCGCTCCAGCGTACCCCGAGTTCCCGCGCGGTTCGCTGGGTGGCTTCGACTATGTTGGCTTCCATGAGGATCTGGGGCCTGGGACGGTCCAGGTGGTTGATAGCCTTGTGCACCCTTTCCATGTCATTCCTGGTGGCCTGAATCATGAGGGAGTTGGTCTCTTCGTCCACGACTATACTCCCGTGGGGTTCCCCGTCGCCATCCCGGCTAAGAAAACGGATGAGATTGTCCTGAAGTTTTTCCGGGTCTGCATAGTTGAGCTTGACTATCCGGTGCATCAAGGGGGCGGTGAGTTCGGCAGCCAGTTTTCTGCGGCCGATATCCTCCTTCAGGCCGGCCCGGTCCAGTTCATGCTGCAGGTCCTGCATGCTTTTGATGCGCAGTATTTCCCCTTCCCAGACGTAGCTGAGGCCCTGGGAGGCGATTATGCTTTTAAAGGCCTGGTCCCAGGGGACATCTCTGATATTGAGGTTGGCCGTACCTTCAACTGTTTCGCTGACAATGATATTCTGATCGGCTATTCTGGACAGGGCCCTAAGTATTGTGGCCACCGGAGCCTGCTGCATGTTCAGGGTGACCCTGTCCCGGGGCAGTTCATGGGCAGGCTCGGGTTCAATGTCTTCAAGGTCAATGTGTGATGGCTCAATATCCAGAGATTCTCTTTCTTCAACCTCGTGGGTGTGTCCCCGGGACTCTTCTGCCAGATCCCACCACTGGGTCATGAAAGGCTCTTCCTGATCCCTTGTGCCGGTACAGCCTGCAATGGCTGCTGCCAGGATGAACAGGATCAGCAGGGTGCAGACAGAGTACGTTCGGGAAGATGCAGCTGTCAGAGCGAAAACTTTTTTTTCATGTCTGGTTAAGATTATGTAAATGTGACGCATATAATATTTGTGAGTTGTAACTAAAATGTTTGTCTGATGCAAACGCAGTCCTATCTGTCTGCAGAATGCAAAGCGGTATTATATCCACCTGCTCCTGGCGGCCAGAGGATCAGTCTCCCTCATAGGGCACCGGCACCTGTTGCCCGGTTTCCAGGGATTCCAGCAGAACCTTTTCCGAGGTGATTTCCACTACTCTGGCCGGCTCATCTTTGAGTTCTTCTCCCCTGCTGTACTCGCGGGCATTGATGATGGCTATCTTTTGATCACCCATCTGTACATATCCGCTGTACCGCAAAGGGCCGAAGTCAGTTTCTTCCTGGACTGTTTCTTCTTCCAGGAGCTCTGCATCGGGAAATTCGTGAAAGATCTCCCCGGGCCAGTCCCGGGCGGCCGCCTGCAGTATTCTCTTTTGGGCCTCGGTTATGTCTGCTTCCTGCAGGTCCTGGCTCATGCTCTGGCTGAACTGCTGCGCTTCCTGGACCTCCTGTTCCGGATCTTTTTCTTCAACAGGGTCCGCAGGTGAATAAAACAGCTCAAAGGCACCGTATGCCAGGGCCAGGACCATCATTGTAACCAGTATTTTTTCTCTGATGCCCATATATTTTTTTAAGCTTACGCTTTGTATTTCCGGGCCGGTCTTTTACAAGCCGCATCCTTAAAGCCTGACCCAGAGGCTCAGTGAGTACCGGGGTAAGGATTCAGTGCCGTGGATTTCCAGGTCCTCAAGGCCTTCAAAGGCTTCAGTGCCTGCCAGCCGAAGCAGCAGTTCCCTGAAATTCTGCAGAGGACCCTGCATTTGACCGTTTACCAGCAAAAGTCCGGAGTCGTTGTCCAGGGACTGGGGAACTGGAGAAAATGAGATATTGTCCAGGCCAGAGTCTGCAGCCATTGCTCCCAGCCTGTCAGCTATAACGTCAATACTTGGAGCATCTGCAATGTCCCTGTGGTGATCTTTTACAGCGTCCGGGGGCTCCGGCTCTTCCCTGCGCTGCATTATCTCTGCATACAAAGGCTGAAAAACTTCCTGGCGCTTTATCTCCGCCTGGAGACGGGCCTTTTCCTGCTCCTGGGAGGTCAGATCTTCCCTGACAGGCATGACCCCCAGCACGATAAGCAGGCCCAGGACGGGAACGGTAAAGGCAATATAGCCCAGGGATCTTTTTGCAGCCGCTGAGGCCAGCCATTTCATTTCTAGATCCTCTCCGGATCAATATTTAGAACAAACCTGAATACTTCACCTTCCTCTTCCAGGGTGCCCCTGCTGCTTCTATGGATATGGGCACTTCTAAAGAGAGGGGAGTTTCTAAGGTCTACCAGGTAGCTGGTCATCCTGGTTTCAAAGTTGTCGCCCTCGCCGCGGATAAAGCCTTCAACTATGAGGTTCTGACGACGCTCATCTTCATCTGTCTGACTGTCCAGTTCCAGAATCATTTCCAGCAGCCTGAAATCATCCGGGGTTATGCGACCGATCTCTCCAATCAGGGCCACCGCCTGCAGCCTTTGGGCCCGGTTTATTACCGTATCCTTGAAGTCCTGGTGTTCTTCCACCAGATCCTGCAGCATATCCCGGGTCAGTCTGGGGCTGTATTCACTCAGCTGATCCTGCAGAGAGAGGGTTTCTTCCCTGGCCTGCTCCAGCTGGTGACCCATCCATGCCCAGTAACCGGCTACCACGACAAAGGCCAGAGCGCAACCGGCGGCTACCAGATTTGTGTTGCGCATGGCGGCGGCTTCCCGCTCTTTGTCCATGGCGGTGTGCAGGAAGTTGACCGTGCCGGACCAGGGCATGGTCAGCCCCACAGTGGATACCAAAGACAGGCGCTCGTCCGGTTCCATTTCGGTAATGGTGTTTTCAACCTGGACATTGGGTGAAGAGGGCACATCCAGTATTTGAGCCGGAATATCCAGGTTCTGGCTGAAAAAGTCCGCAATACCCTGCAGAAAGGCAATTTTCCCGCAGATGAAGAGTTCTTCTGGAGCGGGATGGTCCATTACCTTGACCAGTTGGTCAATGGTTCTCTCGAGCTGCCTGGAAAGCCTTTCCAGGGCCGGGTAAATCAAGTCCAGGGCACTTGAGGGCGATTTGTCATCATCCTCTGAAGATTTGCGACCGTCATGCTGCAGCTGTTTAAGTATCTGCAGGGCCTTCTCCCTGCTGCCGCTGCTTTCCTCCAGAAGATTTGTTGAAGAGGAAACCTGCAGGTCTGAAAGATCATGGCCTTCCTGGTCCTGGCGGGAGTGCTCCATGTTGATGGAGTCCAGAAAACTGTCCTGGCCCATCCTTATAACCCGGCTGAACAGAACTGTTCCAGCACTGTAAAATTTTATACAGGAACTGTCTTCCCCAATATACAGTATAGCGTAGGGTTTATCCAGGTAATCATCACGTGCATGCTGGAAAAGATTGTCCAGGGAGGCAGCAGGCAGGGTAATGCCGCGCAGCCTGTAGCCTGTGTCGGTGATGAGCTGCCTGTACTTCTGGATGTCTTCGGCCGGGGCCAGGCATATTTCGGCCTGAATCTTGCGGACTCCGCCTTCATCCACTTCTCTGCCCAGACGGAAATTGAAAATATGCTGCTTGGGGTCAAAGTTTTTTTCTTTGCGGGCGGACCAGTACACCACGTTGGCCATGCCCTTTTTTACCCTGGGGACACGTATGCTCCAGATCTCCCCTCTGGATGCGGGCAGGGCGAACCATACTTCTGCTGTTTTCCGGGGATCCAGGTCCTGCAGCTGGTTTTGCAGGAAATCTTTAAACTCCGGGGTGTCAACGGTCATGTCGGCGGGAATATCCACTGAGGAGGCATGAAGAAGCCTCCATCCGGAACGGGTCTTCTCGGACAGGGCAAGGTGCAGGCTGTCTCTAAGAATCTCCAGTCCCATCACCTTTCTGGACCTGAAAGGCAGGACGCGGTTTCTCAAGCTTGTCCAGAGAGGTGATGCAGACCGTCTGGGAGCATGACCTTCTGTAACGGACTGAGAAGGACCCTTGCGGATGAGATTTAAGAGTTTTTCTGTGGAATCGATATCATTTCGGGTTGCCATTATGGAAATGATTCTCCACCCTTCATAATCATTTTACAGGTTTTAAAAGCCTCTTATGGACAACCAAATGAAGAACTTCAGAGCAGCTGTCAGAGGACTTCATCCGGCAACCCGGCTGCCCGCGTATGCTATGACTTTTAAATCCCGGGGGCCCGTGGCTTTCCGTCCCCGCCTTGCGGCGGGTTTGGCTGGATATGTATTTTTTGCAGTGCTGGTGAGTATGAATGGCTGAACATCAAATGGACATTTATAAATGCTGCTCTGCCTGGACAAGAATAAAGTTCAACACCCCTTCAAGGTGCTTAACCTTCCGGAAAGTGCTTGTCAAACCTTAATATCCGGGAAGACGCTGATTTTACCCCGGTGTACTGGCAGAAGGTACACATGGCAGGCAGAGTGGAATGATTTACGCTGGTTTAAATCATTTTTGACAGCTCTAAATTGTTTATCAGAAAAAATAAGTGAGGGACTTCCCCAGGCCGATTACGGCATTTCCTGAATGGCTGCATCTATTTACGTTTTTTGCGGCAGGTATGAGGGAGTGGAAGCGTTTTTGTTGACAATGCATTTATGAAATGCTTGTATAGCAAAACATAAAGGCACCCAGAAAAGGAGAAATAGATGAGCCAGCCAGCTTCTGTTATTGACCTTTACGACAGCCTCCTGGCCGCTGAAGACGAGAGGGCCAGGGCCAGAATTATAGCCGGGGCCTTTGAGCGCCTTGAAGACCGTTACCCCGAGCTCAAGGATCTGGCTACAGCCAGCGGAGTGCGTGAAAGCGAACTGCGCCTGCAAAAAGAGATAGAGCAGATCCGGGCGGAGATGAAGATAGAGATAGAAAGGCTGCGCACTGAGTTAAAGACGGATATCGCTGCCGGCAATCAAAAGGTTCTGCGCTGGGTGACGGGACTGATGTTTGCCCAGCTGGTGACCATAATTGCCATTATTCTGGGTAGCGGATTTTTATAATGCTGCCTGGCATACAACCACCCTGAAGACATTTTTGTCACATCTTTGAAGGCTCTGGCTGGTCTTCCTGGCCGGACGCATCGTTACCGTGGATCATATATCTGTTCCCGCCCCGGGTTTTGGCCATGTACATGGCCTTGTCCGCCCTGTGCATGATTTCTGCTGAAGTCAGGTCCGGATCGTCAAACAGGCATATACCGATGCTTACGCCCACCTGCGGCTGGGACTTGTTGACCTTTATGGGTCTGGTCAGGCTGTCTATTATGGATCGGGCCATGCGGGACAGGTTGGCCTTTTTGATGTTGTTTACCAAAATGCAGAACTCATCTCCGCCGATGCGGGCCAGGGTGTCCGATTCCCTTATTTTTTTCTGCAGTCTTCTGGACACGGTTATGAGAACCTTGTCCCCGTATTCGTGTCCCAGACGGTCATTGACCTCCTTGAAGCCGTCCAGATCTAAGTAGATTACTGCAAAGCTCTCTGAGTATCGTCTGGCTTTTTTTACGGTCTGGTCCAGGCGGTCACTCCAGAGGGCCCTGTTGGGTATGCCGGTCAGGGGGTCCATTGTGGACTTGCTGTAAAGCAGCAGTTCGTTTTCCTTCCTTTTGGAGATGTCCGAAAAAATCATATCCAGAACGGTTTGTCCGCGCTTTGTAGTTACGGAGAAAGCTGAAATCTCGGCCCAGAGGGCAGTCTTTTTTTTCAGGTTCAGCTGGGCTTCGATGCGGATGATTTTTTTCCTTTTAATAATTTCTTCAGTGGTCAGTTGCCATAATTCCTGGTCATGAAAAATTTCCCATCCCTGGAGGTTTACTGCATCCATAAGTTCCTGGGGAGAAGAAAATCCAAGCATGGCAGACAGTGCCCTGTTGGCTTCCAGAAGCATCCCGTCAGGCGTAAACCTGCATGTCCCGTAATTGAGTCTGTGAAATATTTTCTGCATGTGTTTGAGGGAACTGGATAGTTCCTTTTTGTCGGCAAAGTGCTTTTTTAATTCCTGCTGCAGTTTGGTGTTTTGCTTGACCAGGTTTTTGGTTTTTCTGGCCAGGGTGCTCTCAAGGCTTAAGAAGTAGTCTATCAGAA
>NZ_QYZY01000375.1:0-2283 GCF_003838035.1 Desulfonatronospira sp. MSAO_Bac3
AAATCCCCGTAATTCACCTTCCTGGAAACAGAGCCTGGTATATCCAGAATCTCCGGCGGGAGTTTCTTGAGGACCTTAAACAGGCTTTTGGTATACGCTTTTGAGACAGCTTTTTTCCTGCCGTTTTGAACTGTCTTAATCTTTTCCAGGCCTTCAATTTCTGGGAGGTCAATATACCTCTGCCTAACCCAGTCTTTTAAAAGCTCTTTTCTTTGCTCATCAGTCATTTCCTGCCATTTGGAGAAATAATCAAGCAGTGCCTGCTCGTGTTTTTCCTTGGCCTCTTTGTCGAACCTGTTCTGGATATCAGACAGGGCTTTTTCCAGCTCTTCGTCATACCCAGCAAGCTGGGGGATATAATCCCTGGTCAAATTCTTAAGGCCGTACTCACCCTTCTTATCCTCATCGAGTATGTGCTCAGACAGCATGACATCAAAGTCAAAGAAGGGAATATCCAGCCCATACCTGTAATTTAGCCATTTGTAGTCGAACTTGGCGTTGGCGGCGCAGGTCACTGTGTATTCCGGATCGAGAACTTCCTCCAGCTTGCGCAGCACTTGATCCTGCTGCTCCTGGGTTAGATCATCGAAGTAAAATGCCAGGCCCTGGCCCTTCTTCCAGGAAAGGGAGATGGCAATCATTTTCTCTTCCAGTCTGTGGGGTTCAAGGGAGGTTGTTTCAGTATCCACAGATACAAGCTTTTTCATCGTTCCAGCCCTGGTGGCTTCCCTGGCTTTCTCCAGAGCCGCCATTATCTCTTCAAAGGTTTCCGGGGTCTCAAGCTGATAATCGAGGTTGGTTATTGTACCATCAACTATGGCAGCTGCCTTCTTTACATCTGCCTGGATACAGCTCGCCAAACCCGGCTCCTTGTAGGCTGCCCCTGCACTGTAGGATGCAACCGCTTTTACCGGGTGTCCTTCTACGTTTAGCTCTATTATGTTGCCTCTGATCGCTAACTGATTTTTATTGATGCCAAAAGCTCTTGCAGCGTTTACCCCCAGCAGAAGAAGCGCCTTGGGTTTGGTCCTGGATACAATTTCGTGGAGCCTGGGGCTACAGTGGGAAATATCCTGTGCCTTAACACTATCCTCCGGTTTACACCCCAGAGCGAACTCTTGCCCTACAGTGTAGCTTGGTTTAAGCCTGCGAATCTGATCCAGCACAGCCAGGTACTGCGACGTAGTGTAATGCCCCCGCCTGCAATCTACCTTTCCCGGGGTATCGCCCACCACGAGGATATCCAGCTCGCCTCTGTCCTTGCCGTTATACCTGATCTGGCCCTTATGCCTGCATTCTTCACAGATTGTCATAGTCAATCCTCCGTTATGATGTTTTACTTTAGAGTATAATGTCAGGATTTTATTTTTTTAAGTAATTCGTAGAAAAAAGTTGGCACCGAACACAGAAAAGCATGTTATTTCGGATGGATATCTTAGGGTGTTAGGGTGTTCGGCTGTTTTCCGGGGAGAATGTGTATGTGTATATATCCGGCTATGGCACCGAACACCCTAACAGTTTGCCACAACTAACTGATATTTCAGGAGATATGGATATCTGACGTGTGCAGAGCGGGAGCTAAACACCCGAACAGGTAGAGATAAAGTGCTGAAATAATTGAGGGCACCCTTATTCAGGGTGCCCCCGAGGAAGTGTGTGCTTATGCAGCAGATCTGAAGGGATCAATAGCGTGTGCCGGTTCAGGGCGGGCAGTAGTGTCTTCCAGTTCCAGGTCGTAATATTTGTAGAACTCCCCGCCTACATCCCACCGGGGATCGAGGGTGAGTTCATATGGGGTTGGCAGTGCAGGCCCCTGCTCAACCTTGAGGTAGGCTTTGCCCCTCTTCTGAGCTTTTTTCAGCAACAGATCATTGCTGAACCGCTGCTCCTGCTCATCTACCCAGTATATGTACCCCGACTCGACGTTGCGCTTGATCCAGTCAGTTAATGTCGGTTTGCTTACCTCCATTACCTGGGCCAGATCTCCAGATGTCATAGGGCCTTGTTGCTCCAGGGTAGTCAGTTTTTCGTCTGTCAGCCTATCGAACTCGCCAACGTCCTCCAGGAATGTGTCCTTGAACAGCTGGTAAACGATGGCGTAATCCCCAATCTCAGCTACCAGCTTTTTGTGGTCGCAGAGCTGTCTTTGCTCCTGGTGCACGATGGTCACTGTCTTTATCGCATGCAGAATTCTGGAAAATGCTCTTCTGGCTGTTGTCGGCATGCTGTCAGTGTTCATGCAGTTAAAAATCTGCTCAGCATAAGGTATTTTTACATCGTACG
>NZ_QYZY01000376.1:0-1767 GCF_003838035.1 Desulfonatronospira sp. MSAO_Bac3
AGGATGACGAGGTGAATATCGTGGTGCATGGCCACGAGCCCACCCTGGCGGAGATGATAGTATTAATGGCCGATGACCCGGAAATGCAGGAGTATGCGCGCTCCAAGGGGGCCGCAGGCATAAACCTTGGCGGCATGTGCTGTACCGCCAACGAGATCCTCATGCGCCACGGCATACCCACAGCCGGAGGTTTCACCAACCAGGAACTGGCCATTTTAACCGGCAAGGTGGATGCCATGACTGTAGACGTGCAGTGCATCATGCCTGCCCTGGTAAAGCTCTCGGAACGGTTTCACACCAGGGTAGTAACCACCTCTGACAAGGCCAAATTTACCGGTGCCACTCATGTGGGCTATGAAGAGCACCGGGCTGCGGATATTGCCAGGGAAATCATCAAGCTTGCCGTGGATAATTTTCCCAACCGCAAGAAAAACGGATACGCAGCCACGGATCAGCAGGACCTGGTGGCCGGATTTTCCCAGGAATACATCGAATATATGCAGGGCGGGCGTATGCGTGCTTCTTTCAGGCCTTTAAACGACGCCATCCAGGTGGGCCGTATCCGGGGAGTTGTAGGCCTGGCCGGATGCGACAACCCCAGGGTTCCGGCCCAGGGGCTGCATCGCTACCTGGCCAAGGAATTCATCAAGTCGGACGTGCTGGTGGTTTCCACTGGATGCGGTTCACATGCCTGCCAGGCTGCCGGGTATATGACTCCGGAAATGGCCCTGGAGCATGCCGGTCCAGGGCTGAAGGAAGTCTGCGAGGCCATAGGCATTCCCCCAATTCTACCCCTGGGCTCCTGCGTGGACAACTCCAGGATTTTGACCATTCTTACCGCCATGGCCGCTGAAGGCGGCCTGTCCGAAGAGATAGGCGGCATGCCCGGAGTGGGCATTGCCCCGGAATGGATGTCCGAAAAGGCCCTGGCCATCGGGACCTATTTCGCTGCGTCCGGTGTGCCGGTTATTTTTGGCGGCGAGTCTCCGGTAGGGGCCAGTAACGAAGTGACCAGAATCATGAGCGAGACCTGGTATGAGAGATTCAAGGGGGCTTTTCATTTTGAGCCGGATCCGGAAAAGATATTCGACATGGCCCTGAAATACATTGACGCAGCCAGGGATGCCCTCAAGCTTAAGAAGTATGAGCCGGGCAAGTTCGGCGTGGAAAGGGTGCTCATGGATATGGCCGCCCGGCGCGAGAGCAGTCTGTAGGTTTTTAAGTGGACATGAGCAGGTCATGCAACGCGACTTTGAACCTAAAAGCATAAGAGGGGACAAATATCTATGAAGTTGGAAGATATGAACTTTGATGAAAAAATGGGCGAACTTGGAGCCATCATCGGCGAGGAGGAAAGAAAAAGAGGCATACTCATTCCGGCCCTGCACGAGATACAGAACAAGATGGGCTATCTTGACCCGGAAGAACTAAAAGAACTTTCTAAGTCCCTGAACATATCCCTGACCGAGATATACAGCGTGGCCAGCTTCTACAAGATGTTTCATTTCAAGCCCAGGGGCAAAAAAATCGTCAAGGTATGCTTCGGGACAGCCTGCTATGTGCGGGGGGCCAAGGTGGTTCTGGACTCTTTGTCTGAAGAGTTTGACGTCAAGGACGGGGAAACCACAGAAGATCTGACCATGACCTTAGAGACGGTGGGATGTGTAGGCTGTTGCGGCCTGGCCCCGGTGGTCACCTGCAACGAAGAGGTGGTTGGCGAAATAGACGGGAAAAAGCTGGATGCTTTCATTGATTCCGTAAAAGAGG
>NZ_QYZY01000377.1:0-1904 GCF_003838035.1 Desulfonatronospira sp. MSAO_Bac3
AGCCGGACCGCTGATTGCGGGCTGGGCATCAAGGCCGCAGCACAGGCCCTGGGTCTGGACTTTGTGCCCCTGGCCAGGGAGCGCTATGACCTGCTCATCCCTGCAGATTTCATCCAGGACGACAAGGTGGTCCAGGTAATAAATCTGCTGCATTCCCGGGACTTCAAGGCCGGGATTGAAAGCCTGGGCGGCTACGAAACCACCCTCACCGGCCGGGAAATGAAACCGGGCATGGGGCTTTAGTTGCTTACTGGTGAAATCCTGTCATAAAAAACAAGAAATCGTTATCGGTTAATAGTTAACTGTTAATTGTTGAAGAACAAAAGCCAAAATTAACTGCCTTACCCCATTAACAATTAACAAATAACAGATAACTGGGCTGCGGGTATGGCCCGCGTTAGTTTGTCATCCCTTCTGCATCAGGGTTTTTACGTGGGCTGCACAAGCCCGGGCCAGACCGTCCAGATTGTACCCCCCTTCCAGGGTTGACACCAGTCGTCCCGAGGCATGCTTGTCGGCTATTTCCATGGCGATTTCGGTAAGCCTTGCAAAATCGTCCTCAGTAAGGTTGAAGCGGCCCAGGAGATCTCCCTGCATGGCGTCAAAGCCGGCGGAAACAAGCACAAGCTGGGGCTTGTATTCATCCATGGCCGGGACCAGGTGCCCTGTAAAGGCGGGCAGGATTTCATCCCGGCCCGCACCGGCGCTGAACGGAAAATTCATGTTTGTTCCCCGGCCTTTGCCGGAGCCGGTTTCGTGTCTTTCCCCTGTAAAAGGAAACCAGGCTTCCTGGTGGGTGCTGAAGAAAAACACCTCCTGCTCCTGGTAAAAGGCCTCCTGGGTACCGTTTCCATGATGTACGTCCCAGTCTATGACCACTATCCGGTCCAGGCCGTATTTCTTCATGGCATGCCTGGCAGCCAGGGCCACGTTGTTGAACAGGCAAAAACCCATGCCCATGCCGGGACGGGCATGATGCCCCGGGGGACGCACCGGGCAGAAGGCATTGGCCGCCTTGCCCTCCATGACCAGGTCCACCGCGTTTATAAGCCCCCCTGCGGCGGCAAGGGCTGCATCCCAGGAACCGTTGCTTATACCGGTATCCGGATATCCCAGGGAGTGGCGTCCGGCGGCCACGCTGTCGCGTACCAGGTCCACGTAACCGGCTTCATGGTTGCCAAGCAGGTCCTCTTCCCGGGCCGGCTCAGGGCTTTGCCATACCAGCTCAGAATTCTGATCCCCGTTCTGCAGGGCGGAAACAATGGCATCCAGCCTGGCCGGGTTCTCGGGATGCCCGCTGCCGGCCAGGTGGGTCTTGCATATCTGATCATACATAATAAATGTTTTAGCCATCTGCCTTCTCCTTTTGGTCTTAGGTACTCCCTGACTGTAAAATACACAGCAGTTGACATCGAGACTGTGCACACTCTCGCCCCTGGCCAAGTCGCTGCGTTAGCTTACGTCGCTAAAGTCGCCCAATCGCCCCCCAATCCCCAATCCCTAAATACCTCAATCCCTCAATCCCCCAATCCCTTAATCCCTAAATCCCCCAATCCCTGAATACCCCAATTCTCAATCCATAAACAAAAACAAAGCCTCATCTCCGGGGTCGAGCCCCAGCAGCCGGGCAGCGCTGTATTCCCTGGCCGCAATCTCAAGTTTGCCCTGGCTTCCGGTGACCAGGCCCAGGCACCCTTCGGGGATGGCGGCGTAGTATGAAACCAGAACCATTTCATAGCCGCCGATGCGCATCCGCGCCCCCTGCAGCCTGCCCGCCCAGGAGTCTATGTCCAGGTTGAGCACCAGGTTGCCGTAGTGGTCCCGGTGCAGGACCACGCATTTAACCCCGGTACTGCACGCAGCCGGCTCAGGCAGGTAAAGCCTGACCAGTTCCTGGGGATCAA